>CAVDRA010000199.1:0-3705 GCA_963611155.1 bacterium
TTTTTATATAATGTCTGCATATTTATACAATTAAATGAATAATTCTTGAAGCGTTAGCGCTGTCAGGGACGCGAAGCGTTGCAAAGTGAACACGGCGAACGGCGCAATGAGCGTTAGCGAATCCTTAACGAGTTGAAAAACTCGCAACATAGCGACCGGGTAATTTTACCCGGGAACGCCAAAAGAAATGGAGGTGTAATAAAAACTTTGCCTGAAATAGCGTCAAAGTTTTTATTCTTATCAACTGCGTAAAAAAGCCAAATCGGAAATTGATATTTCCTCATTGACTTTTTATGGGAGAAATATATGGAGTATAAATTTATTGACGGCGGTGTTTGCGCAGCCGAAGGATTTACCGCAAGCGGTGTTTTAAACAAAATCAAGGAAAGCCGCACAACTTACGACACAGCACTTGTTTTCAGCAGCTCGATTTGCAATGCGGCTGGAGTTTTCACTCAGAACCGGGTAAAAGCCGAATGTGTAAAATTCACAAAATCGCAGATTTCAAACGGAAAAGCGCAGGCTGTGATCATGAATTCAGGAAACGCCAATGCCTGCACAGGAAAACAGGGCTATGAAAATGCGGAAAAAGAGGCGGCGGCTGTCAGCGAAAAATTGAAAATCTCAAAAAACGATGTTCTCGTCTGCTCAACAGGCGTAATCGGCCAGCAGCTTCCGGTCGAAAAAATCCTGAACGGTCTCGATAAATCCGTAAGCCTTTTGAGCAAACACGGAAACGTTGAAGCGCGCCAGGCAATCATGACTACCGACACAAAATTCAAAGAAACAGCTCTCGAAACCAAAATCGGCGGAAAAACCGTAAAAATCGGAACAATGGCGAAAGGAAGCGGAATGATTCACATCAATTTAGGAACCATGCTTTCTGTAATCACAACAGACTGCGCGATAAGCCCGGAAATGCTCGAAAAAGCACTGCGCTCGTCTGTTGCGGGAACTTACAACTGCGTTTCCATTGACGGCGACACCTCAACAAACGACACGCTCCTGATTTTAGCGAACGGAAACGCCGAAAACCAAGAGATTGTTTCTGAAAACGAAGATTTCAACAATTTTGTTGCGGCGCTTAACATCTTAAACACCCAGATGGCAAAAAAGATTGCAGCCGACGGCGAAGGCGCGAGCCGTCTTGTAACATGCAACGTTTCCGGAGCGGACACAGTTGAAAACGCGCGCGGTTTGGCAAAAGCCGTAATCTGCTCAAACCTCGTAAAAGCCGCATTTTTCGGCGCAGACGCAAACTGGGGCAGAATCTTAGATGCAATGGGCTATTCAGGATTTAACTTCACGCCAGAAAAAACCTCAGTTTCATTTTTTAGCCGGGAAGGCTCAAAACGCTATTTTGAAGAAAGCGAGCAAAACGGCGGAAAAGAAAATTCCATAAAAGTTTTTGACCACGGAGTTCCTCTCAATTTTGACGAAGATTTAGCAAAAAAAATCCTCAAAGAAGAAGCAGTCGAAATTCTCGTTGAACTTGAAGACGGAAACGCAAAAGGAACAGCATGGGGCTGCGACTTAACTTACGACTACGTAAAAATCAACGGAGATTACAGAACGTAAAATAACAGGCGAATGTCGAAAAATAAAAGCAAAAGGCCATGGGCGTTCCGGCTTCGCCGTCGGCAGTTCCAGCCTTCGCTCACGCTCATTCTTCCGCTCCGCTTGGCTTCGCCCGCGCTTCGCTCCAGAACTTCGGGCTTCCATTGCCTAACGCAAAGCGCAAGCAAAGCAAGCGGAAATCGCTCAGTCCAGCGATTTTCACTCGGATTCGCTTTTACAGTGAAAAATCTTAAAAATAAGAAATGTAGAATTTTTCAGTTTGCATGAAAAAAAGATTTTTGCTTTCAATCTGTGCTGTCAGCTTTATAATTCAGTTTAAGGAGTAATTTTATGAAAAAGCTACTTTCATCTCTTTTTTTATTATTGATTACATCAGTTTGCTTCTCTTTACCGAATATAAAGCTGTATCAAGAGGGCGAATTTATTTGTCAAATCAATAATGATAATGTTTACGATAAGGATAATAATCTTATATATAATATCCGCGATGGAATTCTTTATAGCACTGAGAATAATAAATATGCAGGCACTATATCAGAGCAAGGCGACAAATTGATTTGGAATTGCGACACAAGTGGATCGACTTATGAATACAGCAAAGCAAACGGTTATTTGCTAATTGAAAATTTTTATTTGTCAGAAAAATTTAGCTCAAAAACAGAATATGATGAAAAATCTGGATTAAGAAGAAAATATTCAACTTACGGTAACGGCTCACTTGAATATTACACATTATACGAATATGAAAATGGAAAACTATCTAAATCGCTGTGCTATGACGGCAATGATTCATTAGATGGCTATACGCAATATTCATATGATAAAAAAACAGGAATTCTCATAAAGGACGAATCTTTTGATGGAAACAACCTGTTAAGAACTGTGTATGAATATGATGAGAAAACGGGAAAAAACAAGAGAGATTTTTATTACTATTATGAAAATAACAAGTGCGTATTTACCACACAGACTGAATATGATAGCGAAACAGGTGAAAGAACTAAGAAAACAGAATATGGGAAAAATGATATTTTAAGATCACAAACCATATATGACAAAAATAATGCAACGGAGAAAATTATTTATTCGCCTGATGGAACTGAATCTGAAAAATATACATTCTTAAGATTTGACGAAGACGGAAAATATTATTTGTCCGACGGTTTTTATTTGACAACAAAAATGTGCTGGTATAGCAGTCTTGAAGGTTATGCAGAATCTTCAAAAAAAGCTCCTGTAGATTGGAGCGAATGGTATTCTGCAATTGTTCGTAAATATGATTTCACAGAGGAAGACGAAGAATATAAATTTATAAAAAAATTAAAACATGAAAATTATTTGAGTTCTCAAGCTTTTACCCTTTGCAATAATGATTCAAATCTTTGTTATTGCTTTTCTACAAATGCTGAGAATGAAATCGATATTTCTTCCTGCTACCAAATTGAACTTATTAAGAAAAAAATAGATTACTCTGCCATGAACAAGTCAGGAAAAGGCAAAGGGCCTTTTGGCTTTGACATTGGAATGACTTACGAAGAAGTAAAATTGGCATGCAACGGACGCGAACCTGAGCATATCTCTGATGACCGCTACTATGTTAAGCCGAAAAAATCGCATCCTCGGTTTGAAAAGTATATTGTTTGGATAAGCGATGTCTATGGGCTTTACTATATAAAGGCAATCAGCGGCGACATTTATTCTTCAGACTATGGAACTGAATTGAAAAAAGAATTCAACAATATTCTTTCTCCGCTTGAAAAAAAATACGGCAGTTTTGAAAAAACAGATACTTTAAAATCCGATTCCCTTTGGAAAGATGAGCAATATTGGACCCAGGCATTAAAAGATGGCGCAAGAACATATAGCGCAAACTGGTATGTAACGAAAGATAATTATCAGAATTATGATGGATTACTTGCAATTGGATTAGGAGCTACCGCTACGTCAACTTCAAAAACACAAATTTGGCTTGAATATGATTTTTTAAATAGAACTGCCGCCGAAGAGGCTTTGAATGACGTTTTATAATTTTATAAATAGATAAAAAATAATCATGCAATACCGAGAAAAATAAAGGGAGGCATGATAAAAAAGTAAAACGAACAAGCGGTATTGTGATACGCTGAA
>CAVDRA010000200.1:0-3694 GCA_963611155.1 bacterium
TCAAACAGCCCCTCTATGCCGCATTTTTTGAATTCAAATGACATCTATTTCTCCGCAATGTATTCCAAGTATCTTCCGTAATCGGTTTTATATGTTGAAGCCAGCTTCAAAACATCTTCTTTTGTAATCCAGCCGTTGCTGAAAGCGATTTCTTCAATGCAAGAGACATACATTCCCTGCCTTTTCTCTATAGTCGCAATAAAATTGCTCGCCTCAAGAAGGCCGTCGTACGTTCCGGTGTCAAGCCACGCCATTCCGCGCCCTAAAAGCTCAACAGATAAAGAGCCGCGCTCAAGATAGGCGTTGTTCACCGCGGTGATCTCAATTTCGCCTCGCGCGCTCGGGCGCACATTCTGCGCGATTTTCACAACCTCATTGTTATAAAAATAAAGGCCTGGAACCGCATAGTTTGATTTCGGGCGGGCAGGCTTTTCCTCAATTCCGAGAACCTTTCCGTCGGAATTAAATTCAACAACGCCATAAGCTGTAGGATCCTTTACAAGATAGCCGAAAATCACAGCCTCGGCCGTTTTGGAGCTGATTTTTTTGACCGCATTCTGCAAGGTTCTTGTAAAGCTCTGGCCGTAAAAAATATTGTCGCCTAGAACAAGCGCCACATCATCATTTCCGATAAAATTCCTTCCGACAATAAAAGCGTCCGCCAGCCCGCGAGGCTTATCTTGAACAGCGTATGAAAAATTCATTCCAAGCCATTTTCCGTCTCCAAAAAGCTCCTTGAAGAGGGAAATATCGCGCGGAGTTGAAATAATAAGAACATCGCGGATTCCAGAAAGCATAAGACAGCTAAGCGGATAGTAAATCATCGGCTTATCATAGAGCGGAAGAATCTGTTTTGAGACAGCTTTTGTTATAGGATAAAGGCGAGTTCCAGACCCGCCGGCAAGAATGATACCTTTCATGAAAATAATAATATGCTTTTTTTTTGTTTATTACAATTCTAATTTATTGTATGATGGAAAAATGCGTATTTCTATAAAACCTATAAAAAAACATTGGCTTCTGCTTGTTTATGCGGCTTTCGCATTTTTGCTCGGAGGAATTATTTTTCAGGAAGTAAAAGGGCTTCAGTTTTCCTCTGATGTTGACTTTACAGGCGGAAAATACGAGAAAATTCCGGCGGGAGCGCAAAAAGAGCTTAGCTTCAGGCAAAAAACTAATTATCTAGTCTCGATTCACATTCCGTTCACTTGCAAAGAAGAAATAGCCGCCGACAGTTTCAATGTCCAGTTTCCTTCAAAAAACGGGGGAAAAAACAGCCTTTTCTCAAAGCGGGTCGACAGCCACGGCGGAGACTCATATTTTTTGATTCTGAGCTTTCCTGAGCCTGCCGATGTCAGCTCCGTGAGCCTTGAATGTGATAAAGACATCTCATACGTTTTCCGGAGCAGCGGCGAAACGCAGTCAAAACAATACGGCATTCCGGTAAAATTCCAATTTTTGTTTCTTATCGCCTACGCTTTTATGGCGGCCTTCGCATATCTGTTTTTCTGGGGAGTGAACAAGTTTTTAAAAAATCTCGCGGCAAAATATTTTTTCTACGCGGTTTTTCTAGGCTGCGCCTGCATTGCTATCTATCCCGCCTTTAATATTCCGGACGAGCGGGTTCATTTTAACACTGCGATATATTACGCGAACGTGCTGTGCAGAATCCAAAAATATTCTCCTGACGTAACGCACGCGAATATTCTATTTAGGGAATGCGACAACCGGATCTACCCAGAAGAAATCGCAGACAAAAAGGAATTCACGAGAGACACATCAGAATTTTGGCAAATAAAAGACTTAAAAAGATATTACTCGTTCGCTTTTCCGAATGTGCTTAAGCCTGCAAAAAACACCGGCATGGTGAATGTGGAAAAGGAGTGCATTGAGGCGAAAAGAACAGTTTTCTTTATTCCCCACATCTTAGGCGCAATATTTTTCAGAGCGCTAAATGTAAACCAGTACATTCTATATTATGGAACATGTTTTTTCTCTCTTATGTGGTGCGCTCTGATTGTGGCGGCCGCGCTTTTCAAGACAAAATGCAAGAATATTTTGATTCTGTTTCTGGCATTGAATCCTGCCCTTTTGCAGCAGATGTGCCATTTCACCTACGACGGAACAATTTACACGCTCGCGCTTTCTTTTGTTTTGTACTTTGCAAGCTATTATAAGACCGGCAAAAAATCCGATCTCGCGCTTTCCACTCTTTGCTGGATTCTGCTGTATCCTGCAAAAAGCCACCTTTATGTGCCGCTCGGTCTGGTGTATCTTCTGCTTTTCAAAAAACAGCTAAGAGCATTTTACAGCAAAAAAAGGCTCTTTTATTTTTCGCTGGCGTCTCTTGCGGCAGCTGCCGTCTTTGTTTCCGTTCATAATCTTGGAGAGCCTGCTTTCCATATGCGCGGTAATGAAATCGCGACTAAAATAGTCTTTCTTAGGACACGCGCCTTCGCTTTTTCACATCCGCTTACAACTCTTTTTATGGCTCTCACAACCATTTTTGACAGTGCCCAGCACTATCTGCTGCAGGGGCTTGGAATAACCCTAGGAGTCAGAAATCTCACAATAAACATGTTCTTAGTATTGGCATACGTCACTATGCTTTACTTTGTAACCTCCGACAGCTCGAATTTTGAATTAGGCAAACAAGAGCGCATCGCGTTTTTGTTTGCAGCGTGCTTTATCGTGCTTGCGGTAATTGTCGGCATGTATGTAAGCCACGGCGACAACGGGCACAGCATCACAGGAATACAGGGCAGATATTTTATTCCGACCCTGCCGCTGTTTTTTATTGCTTTCAGCTCTTTAAGGCGGAAAAATTCCGGAACGCAAAAATCATACGAGGTTCTGCAGCTGGCAATTCCGCTTTATGCTTTCCTTGCGTTCATAAACGTCTTCGAGATTATAATGACGGCGTGATTTTCCGGTTTTGAAAAATTTTCATGAAAATCATGGAACGGCGGATTATCAGCCTGGATCATCATTTTTTTGTCTGAATTGTAAAAAAAAGCAAAAAAATGTAATATCGTGTGCTGAATAAAAAAGTAAAAAGAAACAGTTAGGAGATGTGAATAAAGACTTTGCCTAAATAGCGTCAAAGTCTTTATTCACAAGTTTGCGTTGCAAACTTTATTATCTACAGCACATTCTCATTCCATTGCGGATGTGCTTAAAAAGTCAATCATAAAACTGAAGTTTTACACTTGGCTTTTTATGGGAGAAATCATGGCAGACACAATGCATGCTTTACAGAAAAATCCTGCATGGAAAGGCAGAAGAGGTCCGGTCGTTCTCGTAATCATGGACGGCGTAGGATATGGCAAATATGAAGAAGGCGATGCAGTAAAAGCATCAAAGATGAAATATCTGGACTGGTTTACTGCAAACTGTCCTCATACAAAATTAAAGGCACACGGAACTGCCGTTGGACTTCCAACTGATGATGACATGGGCAACAGCGAAGTAGGACACAATGCAATCGGCTGCGGACGCGTTTTTGCACAGGGAGCAAAACTTGTCGGCGAATCAATCAAATCCGGTCTGATGTACGAAGGTGCAACCTGGAAAAAATTGATTAAAAATGTAAAAGATAAGAATTCCGCTCTTCATTTTATCGGGCTTGTTTCAAACGGAAACGTTCACGGCCACATCGATCACTTAAAAGCAATGGTTGCACAGGCTAACAAAG
>CAVDRA010000201.1:0-3687 GCA_963611155.1 bacterium
GTGTCGGAAGTCTTGAAAATGCAATCAGTACAACTGTCCAGAATATGGAGACTAAAGTCAGCGAGAAGATTCTTGGTCTTGAGACTGGCGTCCGGGAATCAGTTGACGGACTTGAAGAGCGTGTTAACGCGAAGGTTTCTGATCTTGACAGCAGCGTTGAAATGAAAGTTTCAAGTCTTGATTCGGCGGTTGACGATAAAGTCAAGATTTTGACGCAAACTGTTGTTGACCGGGCTTCTGAACTTAATAAAAGTGTTGACAGCAAGGTCGTTGACTTGCAGAGAAAGGTTGACGAGAAAGTTTCAGCGCTTCAGCAGAATGTAGGCGAGAAAGTCGAAACGCTTGAAAATGACGTTCAGTCAAAGGTCAATGAGCTTCAAAATATAATTCAGGACAAGGTTGGCGGTCTTCAGACAATTGTCGATACTAAAGTTACAAAAATTGTTGACGGCGTGCAGGGAAAAGTCAAGGCGCTTGAAGATGCGGTAAATTCAAATGTCTCATTCTTGAACACAGGCGTGAACGACAAGGTTGTGAAGCTTAAGGAAGATGTTGACGAGCTTTTGAAGGAAATGGAATCGAACGTTGACACAAAAGTTTCAGCTTTGCAGGACGCTGTTAGCGACAAAGTTTCTTCTTTGCAGACGGAAGTTGTTGAAAAAGTGAATACTCTTGACAAATCTGTTTCTGAAAAATGCGATACGCTCCAGAAAAATGTCACAGAAACAGTTTTGAGCTTGAATAATGAGGTCGGCGGAAAAGTCGAGTCGATTGAGACTGACATAAAATCAAGAGTTCAGAATCTTGAGGGAGAAGTTGAAACGAGAATTTCTTCCCTTGAAAATTCCGTTGACACACGCGTAAACGACACGAATGAAAAAGTCGATATAACTTTAAGCGAAGTCAAGGAAAATCTTGAAAAATCAATTGAAGGAGCAACCGACGCGGCAGAAAGAATCACGCGCACTGTCACGCAGGCTACTCTTGAGATGGAAAATTTCAAAAAGCAGTCAAACGAGCAGATTTCCCAGGTTAACGTGATGCTGAAGGAAATGCTGAAAAATATTGCCGCAAACTATGACGCAAAGCAAACTGATTTGCTTGGAATTGTTGACAGGCAGCTCGACAGCTACAAAAAGAATATTGAATATCGTTTCCAAAAGCTCGAGCAGACGGGCTCTGACATTGACGCCCTTGAAGGCTCTCTAAAAGGAGTTCTTGCAAAAACGCAGGAAGAGGTTCTCACAGAATTCGCGAAATTTGCCCAGGAGCAGTCTGGACGCTACTCACAATTTAGGGAAGCAATCAAAAAGGATTCAGATGCCGCGGAAGCTAAAATTGCAGAGCTTGAAAGCGCTTTGAACACAATCAAGGAAACCGCCAGCACTAATGTAAGCGCGACTCTCAAGGATTTTGAGAAAAATTTCGGCTCTGACCTGAAAAAACGCGGAGACGCGATCGATGACAATCTGAACCAATGGAAACAGGATATTGAATCAAAGCTAGCTGTTCTTTCTTCTGAAAATGAGGAAGCGCGGAGAAATCTTGAGTCAAAATATTCTGATGACTTGAAAAACCGTCTTGCCGCAATCCAGGACAAAAATTTTGAGACTTCTGACAGGTTCGAGGCTTCAATCCAAAAAACGCAGATGGAGCTTCAGGCTCAAATTGACTCTGTTGAGCAGAAAATGCGCGAATTCTCTGAAAAAAGCAGAAATGACCTTGTGGCGGCAACGACAAATTCTGACTCTTACATAAAAGGCACGCTGAAAAACTACGGTGAACGTTTGAACGAGCTTCTGAGCAAAACTCTGAGCGACACTGAGACTAACTTGAACAAAATGAGCGAAAATGTTCAGACACGAAGCGAGGCAAATTCAGCGAATATTGACGCGATGGTCGGAGATTTCAACGCCTGGAGAACTCAGCTTAAGCAGCAGTTCGAGGAGACAAAAGCGCTTTACGGAAGCCAGCTTGGAACAATCGAGGAGGCTTCTAAACAGAAACTTGAAGAGCTGCAGGCGGAATTTATCCACAATTTTGAAGAATTCAAGAGAAATTCTCTTGGCCAGCAGAATCAGCTTTCTGCTTCAATCGATCTGCTGAAGCAAAAAATAGACGACAGTGTAAAAATTTATTCGGATGAATCAGCTCGCCTTGCAAATGAGCAGAAAAAAAATTACGAGGATATGCTTGCTCAGGCAAAGTCAAAGCTCAGTGAGCAGACTGAAAATTCTGACAAAGCGGTCCGCGAGGTAAAATCTCAGATTCAGGCAATGAAAGACCAGATTTCTGCAGTTCAGGCAGACAATGTTATGAAAATGCAGAATGACGCCACTGATTTGCAGACTCGTTTCAGCGAGATTGACCGCCAGGTAAAAGCTTTTGCCTCGCAGATGCAGGTTTATCAGAAAGCCGACGAGCTGAAAGCTCAGCTTGACACACAGATTTCTGACTTGAAAGACGAGATTGGAAAAATTGAAAATTACAAGTCTGTTGTTAACGAGCTTGAAAATCATTTTTCTAATATCCAGAAAATAAATGATGGCATGGACGTGAAGCTTGCGCGTTTTAATCAGGAAAAAAATCATATTGAATCAATTGAGGGAAAATTTAACCGTCTTGTTTCGCTCAGCGACTCAATGGACAAAAAAATAAATGAGCTTCAGACCACTAGCGACGATTTGCAGTCTTTGCAGCTGACAGTACGCGGCTTCCAGGAAACATTGGGCGAAATTTCGGGACGATATGACCGTCTTGAAAAAAAGCAGGATATGATTGATCAGGTGAATTTCCAGGTTGACAAGACTTTTGACAATCTGAAAGACATCGAGTCAAGGCTTGACAATGTAACACGGCAGGCTCAGCTTTTGCCGGATACAATCACGGCGATCCAGGAAAAAGTCGATTTTATCACGAACAATACTGGAAAAATAAATGATGCGGTTGATAAAATCACAAATCTGAATTCTCTTGTAAGCGATGCTGAAAAACGGATTGAGCAGGTTCAAAAAAGCAGGGAAGGAATCGCCTCAACTGAAACTCGGCTTCAGAACCTGCAGCACGAGATTGACGATAAATTCGAGATTCTTGCGGATTTGACGAAAAAGGACATCGATGAGAACCGCGCTGAGCCTGAGTCAAGCGGAAGACTTACTCCAAAAGACCGCGAGACAATCAAGCAGCTTACAAGAATGCATTGGAAACCGGAGGAAATCGCGCGCCGAATGAAGCGCTCAATAAGCGAGATTGAAATGGCAATTGATATGGGACTGGATTAAAAAAAAGGCTTGAGCCGTTCTAGGCAAGTGCCTTTTATTTTTGGAAAGAAGCTGGTCATTCAGAAGTGTTTTGGAATTTGCTGAAAGTAGCCATTTTTAAAAAGCTTAAAAAGAATCTGAAAATAAAAAAACTGCAAGATGAAGCGAAAATCGAAATCATCTTGCAGTTTTTTTATAGTTTTTATTTTTCAAGAAGGCATACCGACCAAACTTCAACGCATTTGCCTGTGCCGACATCTCCGATCTTTTCACCTGTTTTCGCTTTGACGAAAATCTGCCCGGAAGAAACTCTTAGAACATCTGCAATTGACTCTTGAACTTGTTTTCTGAAAGAAAGAAATTTTGGCTTTTCCAGCGCGACAACACAGTCAAGGTTTCCAAGCCTCCAGCCGGCGTCCTTTACATC
>CAVDRA010000202.1:0-3668 GCA_963611155.1 bacterium
AATGTAATGCCGCCGATCGAATCGAAAAAAATCAAAAGAGCTTTTCCGGATCTCGAAGTTCAGCCGTGGCGGGATTACAACAGCTCGTTTTTTGGCGCGCTCAGGGTCGAAAAAAATATGCTGATGCTTCTTGTTTTTCTTATTTTTGTGGTTGTCGCAATCAATATTTTCAATGGAATGCGGCGCATGGTATACGAGAGAAAAGAGGAAATCAGCGTTCTAAGCTCATTTGGCGCGAAACCGTCGAAAATTCAGTCTATCTTTGTGATGCAGGGATTTTTGACCGGCGTTTACGGCGCTGTTCCAGGTCTTGCTCTTGGCCTTTTGCTTTCTGTGAACATGAAAAATATTTTCACGGCTCTTTCAAAAATCACATATTTTCTGAATCTTTTTTTCACGATGATTTTCTCTCCTGAAAATGCAGATTTTGTGCGCGAGAACATGATGTTCCGTGTCTATTCGAATATTCCTCCAAGAATCTTTGCGGGCGAAGTCCTTTTGATAACGGTTTTTGGAATTTTTTCTTCGCTTCTTGCAAGCCTTGCCGCAAGCAGGAGCGTTTTGAGACTTTCTGTTGCGGAGGTTATGCGCGATGAGTAGCGAAATCATAACAATCGAGAATCTTGAGAAAACTTACACGACTGAAAGCGAGACTCTCACGATCCTAAAAAATTTGAATCTTCATGTGCGCTCAGGAACGAAGGTTTCAATTGTCGGGCAAAGCGGAAGCGGAAAAAGCACTTTTTTGAATATTCTAGGCGGCTTGGACTCTGCAACTTCTGGAACGGTGAAATGCGGAAACTATATTCTTTCGGGTCTTGACGAAAAATCTCTTGCGGCTTACCGATCGTCATTTCTCGGGCTGATTTTTCAGTTTCATTATCTTTTGAAAGATTTTACGGCTCTTGAGAACGTTTTTTTGCCTGCCTATATGGCTGGAGAAAAAAAAAGCGCCGCAAAAAAGAAGGCGGAGCAGCTTTTGCATGATGTCGGGCTTTCAAAAAGGATGAATCATCTTCCGTCCGAGCTTTCTGGCGGAGAGCGGCAGCGTGTTGCTGTTGCAAGAAGCCTCATAAACGATCCTAAGCTGATTCTTGCGGACGAGCCGACAGGAAATCTTGACCCCGCGAATTCAAAGATGATAGGCGAGCTTTTGTTTTCGATGGTTGATAAATATCATAAAACTCTTTTGCTTGTCACGCACGACATGAAAATTGCAAGAAACGCTGACATTTGCTATTCGATTCAGGACGGAAAACTTGTTGAGACATCCGTCTCTGAAAGAGATGTTTCTGAAAAAGAGACTGCAAACGAAAATGATGGCCAGGTGAAAAAATGAAAATTGCCTCGTCGTTTTTGTTTGCCTCAAGGCTGTTGTTTCCGCGCACAGGAAAAAAATCAAACGCGCGGAAAAGCCTGATCGGAGCGTGCTTGTGCATTGGAATTAGCCTTGTTCCGCTGGTGGTTGTGATGACTGTCTCGAACGGAATGATACAGGGAATTACAGAGCGGATTATCGGACTTTCGACTTCCCATATTCAAATTGATTTTTATGACAGCGGCGAGCTTATTTCGAGCCCGGAATATTTTTCTGAAATTTCAGAGATTGCCTCTAGTGTTGACGGCGTAAAAAATGTTTATCCTGAAATTCAGGGAATTGGTCTTGCTTCATCGCTAAAAGGAAGAACCGGAGCTTCAATCCGCGCAGTCAGAAAAAATTCTTTTGATGAAAATTCAGCTTTCAAGAAATATTTTGACGTTGTTTCTGGAAAGCCGGACTTGTCATCGAAAAATTCCGTTGTCCTGTGCAAAAAACTCGCGTCTGATCTTGGCGTGGAGGCTGGAAAAACAATCAGGCTTATCACCACACGGGAGACTCCGCTTGGAAAGACTGTGCCGAAAATCACGCCTCTAAAAGTTTCGGCGGTTGTATCTAGCGGCTATCAGGAGCTTGACGCGCTGTGGCTTTTTGTGTCGCTTGAAACCGGAAGCTCAATAATGTCCGCATCTTCAAGCCGGACGATTCTTGGAATCGAGACTGAAAATGCTTTTGGCCCTGAGCTTGAAAAAACTTTCAGAAATCTTTCCCAGTTCCGGGATGCTGGAAAAATATACAAGTGGAATCAGCTGAACACTTCGCAGTTTGAAAATTACGCTTCAACTCAGATTATGCTTGTTTTCATAATGATGCTGATTGTGCTTGTCGCGTCTGTGAATATTTCGAGCGCTCTTGTTATGCTTGTGATTGAGCGGAAAAAGGAGATTGCGATTATAAAAAGCCTCGGCGGAACTTCTGACGGAATAGCTTTTTCTTTTATTCTGACTGGATTTTTTACAGGACTTGCCGGTGTGCTTGCAGGAATTCCTGCGGGGCTGCTTTGCGCGGTGAATTTTAATTCTTTGATAGGCGCTGTTGAAAAGACTGTAAATCTTTTTCTTTATTTTTGGAACACGCTTTTTTCTTCCGCCGCTTCCGCTACTTCTAACGCCGGCATAAATGCCGGCATTTTGCAGGAAAATGCTGTTCATCTTCTTGATCCGGCGTTTTATCTTCAGAATGTGCCTCTTGCAATTCCGTTCGGACAGCTTTTTGTTGTCGCTTCCGGCACTTTGATATTATCTTTATTTGCGGGCGCAATTCCCGCATTGAAGGCTGGAAAGGAAAAGCCGATTGAGACGCTGAAAAAAATCTGAGTTTATGATAGAATCTTCTGAAAAATAGGATAGAAAATGATTTGTGATTTGTGCGGAGAACGTGAAGCCGTTCTTTTTATTGAACAGGTGAATGAAAATACAAAACGGAAGATCTGCTTGTGTTCTGAGTGCGCGCGCGCCCACGGAATTTCGCCGGAGTCAAAGACAATCGGACGCTCGCTTGCTGTTATTTTTGAGTCTCTTCTGAGAAAAAAGAATTCGGATCCTGACGCGGAAAGGCTTTGTCCTGTTTGCGGAACTAGCCTTGCTGAAATAAAACTTACAAGACGAGTCGGCTGCCCTGAATGTTACTCAATTTTCAAGAATGAAATTTCTGAAATTTTCAAGAAAATCGGCGTGACTTCTCGTTACACTGGAACAATGCCTAAGCGGTTAAAAAATTTTCATTCGGTTCTTAATGACAGAATTGTTCTAAAATCAAAACTTGAAGAGTCAATAAAAAATGAAGACTATGAAAAAGCGGCGATTTACAGGGATTATCTTAAGGCTCTTGAGAAATCTCCGGTTTCGGGAGGCGCAAATGAGTGATTATGCGGACGATGTAAAACCTTCTGACGCAGATGTCGCTTCTGACGCGTGGTATTCTTATTCCGGTCCTGAAAATGATGTTGTTCTTTCTACAAGGGTAAGGCTTGCGCGGAATCTTGCGAGCTTTCCTTTTCCGAAAAAGTTCAAGGATGACGACGCTGAAAGAATCCGCACGCTGGTTTTTGACGCGTTTTCCCACTGCGCGAATCCGGATCAGTACACAGGAGTTGTAGCCTCTGAGCTTGACAAGCTCGGCTCTGATATTTTGGATGAGCGCGGTGTTCTTGAGAATACAGCCTTAAAAGAAAAAGGAACTGGAATAATAATCAGAACTGACGGAAGAATTTCATG
The DNA here is from genome assembly GCA_963611155.1 of bacterium. Lineage (GTDB taxonomy): Bacteria > Spirochaetota > Spirochaetia > Treponematales > Treponemataceae > Treponema_D. Next base: position 3,595 of record CAVDRA010000202.1, read on the forward strand.
CACTGTGAATGATGTTGACCATGTCCGGATTGCGGCGTTTGTGCCTGGTCTTGACGGAACACAGGCTTTTGCTG
>CAVDRA010000203.1:0-3643 GCA_963611155.1 bacterium
GACATGATGGAAGACGGAATCATCGACCCGGCAAAGGTAACCCGCTCAGCACTGCAGAACGCAGCATCAGTAGCAGGAATGCTTTTGACGACAGAATGTGCAATCACGGATATTCCAGAACCTCCGGCACCACAAGCTCAGCAGCCTGCTATGGGTGGCATGGATTACTAGTAAAGACAAGCGAGTTTGCGAAAGCAAACTCGGGAAGCACGCGTAAGCGTGCGACGCATGGATTACTAGTAAAGTTCTTGTAACATTAAGAAACGCCCCGCGCAAAAGCGCGGGGCGTTTTGTGTTTATACCGTGGTATCAACCGCATATTGCTTGATTTGTACCAAAGGTACACAGGCTCAATTGGCGCATTGTGCTGTTATTACATGAATAAAATGGCTTCGCTGGCGTTCTTTACGTTTGCGGAGCCGTTTTTTTAGGAGAATTTAGAAAATTGATTTATAAAATATTATTAAAATAAGTTTAAAACAATTTAATATTGAGAATGATTATATATTGAAGATTTTTCAATATATTTTTTTTATTCTGGCAGTTGAATTTTATAAATATTACATATAATATATCGCCTGTAATAAAAATAACGTTATTTTTCAAAATGTTGAAAATAAATAATATTCCGACATTTTGAGTTTTACAGGGAGATAGTCTACTCGCTTTTACAGGCGGAAAAAAGGAGTTATTTCAAAAAAATGAAACTGTCAAAATTTTCTATTTGTATGGCCGCTGTGTCGGCGTTGCTTTTTTCTTCATGCTCAAATCTTTCATCATCTGATTCAGATTCGGATTCTTCTGTTTCAAGCTCGCGCTCGGCAACTTCTGTGACTGTCACGACTGAAAGCGCATTGCGCTCTGCTATAAATTCAGCAAGCGCTGGAACAACAATTAATCTTGGCGCTGACATTTCGCTAACAAGTCAGCTGCAGCTTTTGAACAGCGGAACTTCATCGAGCAAAATCAATTTTAATGGCTGCGGCTATACTTTGGACTGCTCCGGAATTTCTTCTGGCTGGGGCGTAAAAGTGAACGGCTCTTACTGGAACATCTGCAACATGACAATCACAAAAGCGCCTGGATGCGGAATCGTTTTCCAGGTCGGCGGAAACAACTATGTCTATTATGTCAAGACGACTTACAACGGAAATTCTGGTTTGCAGATCTATAACAGCGCGCATGACAATTACATCTATAAATGCGAATCTTATTACAACTACGATTCTGATAACGGCGGAGAAGACGCTGACGGATTTGCCTGCAAGCTTTCCGCTGGAGCGAACAATGTTTTTGAAGGCTGTGTCGCGGCTTACAATTCTGATGACGGCTGGGATTTGTATGGCCAGCTTTATCCGGTCACAATCAAAAATTGCGTTGCAAAATACAACGGTTATCTGAACAGTTCCCTTGAAACGTCTTCTGATGGCGACGGAAACGGCTTTAAGCTTGGCTCATCAGGAATTTCAGTCGTTCACGTTTGTTCAGGCGATACTGCTTACGGAAACCTTGCAAGCGGCTTTGACGGAAACGGAAACACTGCCGCAATCAGCATCTCAAACTGCACTTCATACAACAATAAAAAATACCAGTGGTATAGAATCACTGGCATTTCAAACGAGTAAAAAATAATTTTTTTTGCTGCGGCAAGGAAACTGGGAAAAACTCCAGTTTCCTTGTTTTTTTATTTTTAGCTAAAATCCTTTTGGCGGTTCGCCTGCAAAATCAAATCCGTTTTGCTTTGGAAGCGGAGGCCTGTTTTTTACTGCTTTCTTTTCAATTTTTACAACTTCATATTCTGCCGGCACAAGATTTCCGCCATCGGGCAGTGAAATTGTTTTTCCCTTGAATTTAGCGTTTTCCTTGTTGTTCTTGTTATAGAAAATTGAATGCCCGTTTGATTTTATGTTTTCAAATGATGAATCAGAATCGCTGAAATTATTGAAATATGAATCATTTGTGAATTCAACAAACGCATTTTTTGAAATTGCTATGTCGGCAGTTCCGTTTTTTGCGCTGTCAACAAAGCCTGTAAATTTTGCGCCGTCTTTTAGGCTGATTTTAAGCGAGGAGATTTTGTCAACTTTGATTTCGCCTGAAAATTCCTGGTTCTCCGCATTCAGTTCGATTTCGGCTCCGTTCGCACCTTTTTCTCCCCAGCCGCGTCTTGATTCATTTCCGCTTGCCTGAAGAAAAATGCCGCTGTTATTTGATATTTTTGTCTTTGACAGATTCACAATTCCTGACGTGTTTGTGCAATAGATAAAAGGTCCGTCCGATGTGTTTGTAAGGCTCGAATTTCTGAGGGAGAGAACTGCTGTTCCGATTCCTGCGTCTCCGCTCATGCTCTGGTAAACCATAATTCCAGCTGAAACTTCATCGTCAAGTCCAGCTCCGCCGCTCAAAACAGAATTTTCGATTGAAAGTGAATTTTTCCCTTCGATTACAGCCATCTCAGAATTTTTTGCCGTTCCTGAAAGATTTTTAACTGATATTTTTCCAGTTGAGTAAATTACAGGCGACCCTCGGCCTGAAGTTTCTGCCTTCGCATTTTCCACAGAAACATTTCCTTCGCCCATGTCGGTTGCAAAAGCCGCGCAGTGCTCGCCTGCTGTTGATATTTCAACATCATTTGCGTTTATTGTTCCGCCGAAAGCCGCATAAAGTCCGCGCGAGCCGTTCTGCTTTGTGTTTATTTTTACGTTCGAAACGTTCACGACAGTTTTGTTTCCGCCTGCGAAAATTGCGTTCATTCCGTCTTCATCAGATTCGATCGTTTGATTTTCTATGGTTTTTGTGCCGCTTGTGACTTTGATTATTCCGTTGAATTCAGGTTTTCCCGGCGGCATCATATTTCCGTTTCCATCCATCGGGCCCATTCCTGGCGGCGGAGGCGGAAGTCGTGTGCCGTTTTCCTCCTGCGGGAAAGACGAAAAATCCGTTGCCAGCATTGAAACAGCGAATAACGCACTGAATGCGAATACAAAAATGAATTTTGAAACACTTTTTTTCATAGTTTCTCCTTGAAAAGTTTTTGAAATCTAAGGCAATTTTCTTGCATTACTCTGTAATAAACCTTAAAAACTCAAGAAGATAACAATTTATTAGTTAAGTCTTTTCAAAAGTCACATTCAGACAATTTTTCTTTTTTTAGAAAATTATGATTTCTTCAAAGCATCTGATCGCAAATTCGTCCGTCATTCCCGAGATGAATTCAATCACACATTTTTTGTAGCTTTCGTTTTCATAAACATCAAAAATTTCAGGAACTGAATGGACAGAGCCTTTTTGGGGACCGCTGGCTGAATTTACGCTTGTGAAATTTGAGTAATGGGAAAGCCATTTTGAGAATTCCTCGCCTAGTTTCGGATAAGGCCTTAAATGGGTTTCGGCTGTTCCTTTCTGGACAAAAATTTGCGCGCGCATCAAAGTGTTGAAAATTGTCTCCAGAACGTTTCTCGCGTATTTTTGAAATTCCAAAAGACGCCAATGATTGTAAATGTTTGAGAAACTGAATTTTTTCAGCTCTGTTATGAATTTGAAATAGCTTTCTGAAAAGAAAAGACCATCCTCCGGCGTTGAATTCTCGCAAAGGTCAACAATCATATCGTTGATTAAAACGCTCGGATTTACAGCTCTTCCG
>CAVDRA010000204.1:0-3640 GCA_963611155.1 bacterium
TTCCTATGCAGCTTCAAGAATGAACTTGTTCAGAACTTCAATCTCACTGTCGGCAGCGTCAAAATTGCCGTAGATATTTTTCAAGCTTCTCACAGCATCAAAATCTTCCTGCTTCCTAAGCCAGTCAACATCAACCGCGCCGTTCAGACAGATTCGCTTTGCCAAAGCACGTAAAAACTGCTTCTGCTCTTCCGTAAAGATGAATTCTTTTCGCTGCTCGTGTCCAAGCCACAGATTGAACCGTCTGTTGTAGCCAACACAACAGGACTGCAGCCTGTCAGTTTTCTTCAACGCAAACCTCGCAAGCTGAATCACATTTGTTACAGCTTTTATTTTTCCAACGTCGTCAATGTCGTTTTTCTCTTCCAGCGGAATCACAGCGCGCTCTTTCTTGGCTTCTGCAAGATTTTCAGGGGACTCTCCGTTTTTAGTCCATTCGTAATAGCTCCAAAGCAGCTCTGGCTTGAAATACGCGTTCTCGCTTGCAAGCTTTTTAACAAGGTCTTTTAAGTCATCGTGGCTCAATAAAGAAAGTTTTCCTTCGTTTATTATTTTTACCGCGCGGAGAACGTCCATTTTCTTGTTCAAAAATTCCTCAAACTTGTCAATTGTCTCCTGCGCGTCTTTTAATGCGTGCCCCTGATAGACAACATGGTCTTCGCCGGGCTTAAGACGGATTTCAAATCCCGGAGCAATGTCAAGAAGTTTTCTCACAAGCTCAGGCTGAGTTGTAAAAACGCTCACCAGAGCTTTTCTTTCCGCATTTTCCTCGCCAGGGGCAGCAAATTCAGGCAGAGACTCGCTTTTTACAGCCTCGTCAATCTTGTCGCTCGCCGCCTGAATGTCAAAATTAAAATCAGCAAGCAAATCGCCCTTTTGCTCATCGTCAAGCTTTTTTGAAATGCGGCCAAGCTTTATCGCAAAAGACTCAAGAATCTCGTCAGACACATCTCCGCTTGAAAGATGCTCAAAAAGCTCCTTTAACGTGCAGCCCGCTCCGCCTCCAGTTCCGCCGCCGCTTCCTTTAGGCATTGCCTTTTCATGCTCGCTCACCCCAACAGCGTCAATCATATAAAAATAATCCTTGCCTTTCGCGTTCGGAGTAACTTTCAAAAGCTCTTCTGTCTTGACTTTTCTGCATCCGCGCCCTTTCATCTGCTCGTATAAAACTTCCGAGCGCACATCGCGCATAAAGAATACAGTCTCCAAAGGCCGTATATCCGTTCCAGTCGCAACCAAGGTTACAGTAACAGCAATCCTGAATTTCTTTGATGTCCTGAATTCGTTTATAAGCCCTTCCGCATTCTCGCAGGAATAAGTAATCCGCTGAACATATTTTTCCATATATTCATCAAGATTCTCGTTTTCAGGAAGCTCTTCTTTCACTTTCTCCCTGAACACAATTTTTGCGATTTCCACAATGTTTTTCGCGTGCGCCTCGTTCTTTGCAAAAATAAGCGTCTTTGGAATATAAAGATAAGACGGCTCGCGCTCAGAAAAAGTCGTCTTGTAAAGCGTGTTCATATAAGTTGCAAGCACAAGCTCAATCTGCTTTCTGTTCACCACGTCAACATCAAGCTGGCTGCTTTTGTATTCCTTGTCATCGGCAAAGAATTTCCGCTTTGTCTTCTGCCCTGTCTTCTTGTTGATTTCGTCAAACTTCTCGCCTGCTTTTATTGTGCCGCCGTTTTCTGTCGCGTCGGTCTTTATCCTGTAGATTTTCGGATAGCAGTTTATGTTTTCCCTTATGGAGTCATTGTACGTGAAAGTGTAAGCCGGAGCGCCGCCAAAATATTCCACGGCTGTTTCCGTAGGCGTTGCGGTAAGCCCGATAATGCTCGCGTTTTCAAAATAATCAAGAACCGCTCCCCAGTCGCTGTAAATAGAACGGTGGCACTCGTCAACAATAATCAGGTCAAAGAAATCTTTTGGAAGCTTAGGATTTTCAGGAAGAGCGATTTTCTTTCCGATCTCGCCTTTTTCAAGTTTTTCATCCTGTTCCAAGTCTTCCTTGCCGCTGTTGCCGTCGTCGATTCTCTTTCCGCTCAAATACGAAAAAAGCCTTTGTATCGTTGAAATCTCGACGTTCGCCGTGTCCAGCGGAGTGTTGCTTTTTAGCCGGTCCACAGTGTAGATGTTCACAAAAGGCTCTTTGGTTCTTGGAATTTCAAACTTGCTGAACTCGTCGGCCGCCTGCTTGCAAAGATTGTTTCTGTCCGCAAGAAAAAGAATCCGCCTGACGTTTGTAAACGAGAGATACCTATAGCAAAGGCTGCATGCGGTAAAAGTTTTTCCGGAGCCTGTCGCAAGATAAAGCAGCGCGCGTTTTTTGCCGTGCATAAAAGCATAGTCAATATTATAGATTGACTTTATCTGATGAGGATAAAGAGTATTGCTAAACCAGAAATCCTTGATTCCGTTTTTGTGCAGGTTTTCCATAAGCGCGGAATCCGCAAGAGTCGGAAGCCCGGAATAACGCCCAGAGATTCCAAGAATGTCGGACAGTTCCTTTGGAGTGTGGAAATTCTTCACTTCCACATATTTGCTTTCCGGATTTCTTAAATCCTTGAATTTTATTGTCTTTCCGTTTGTTATGTACGACACCGGCAGATTTTCAAACATCTTGTAGCTTGCCACCCATTCAGGCAAAAGCCTTGTGTATCTGTCTGCCTGCGCCTCCACCTCTTCTTTAAGGTCGTTTTCCTCGCGCTTCGCCTCCACAACGCCCACCGCCTTTCCGTTCAGAAAAAGCAGATAGTCGGGGCGTTTGCTTCCGTTCACGATAAATTCGCGCACCGAGTACGAAGTGTAAAAATCGCTTCTCTCGCTGCGGTTCACAACAGCCCACCAGCTTTCAGCAAGCATATTGTCTATTTTTATGCGAGCCTTTTCCTCGGGCTTTTTCTCTTTGGCTTCCATATTTTCCATTATTATGCTTCTCCAGCCGGTAAGGATTCTATTTCTGAAAGTGAGTCTATTTTTCTCAGCAAGATTTCTGCGATTCGGGAAATTTCTTTTTGTTCTTCAAGAGGAGGAAGAGGAATATAAATATCTTTGATAGATTGCGGCTTTAGCTCTTTCTGATTTGTTGAGCCAGACCCCAACAGCTCAATTTCTGGCTGCTTCTTTTTCAAATATGAGTAGATATAAAACGTGTCAATTTTTCCCATTGGAGAGATTTTTGTGATATGACCGTCGGGAACCAAGCCGAGTATTCCATCAGGCAAATCCAGATTGAAAAAACCGACTCTGCCTAATGTTCCTGTTCCAGTTGAATTTATTACTATATCGCCTTTTTTCATAAATTCGTCCGCAGAATATTTTGACAGTTTTGCTTCATCAAGATAAAGAGCCTTGCTTAAACTAATTCCGCCCTGTTTCAGATTGCATTTTTGGGCAAACACCAGATAATCGCTTTTTTCTGCATAGACTGGACTTTTTCCTCTTTTTATTTCAAAGCAAATATCCCCCAGCCTGCACCACTTCCAGCTCTCTGGAATCTCAAACGGCTTGTCATTGTCAGAAACTTCCCTTATTTCAACTTTCGCGCCGGGCTTTTTTCCTTTTGCTATAAGCTCTCCGTTAAGCCTTTTCTCTTTCTCGCTTCTGATTTTTTCAAGCAGCGCTTCCGCGCTTTCTG
>CAVDRA010000205.1:0-3599 GCA_963611155.1 bacterium
CCAAACGAAAAAGAAGCTTTTCCAGTCTGGCGAAGCCGCAAAGATTCTGTCTCGGCCCATTCAACTCCAAGATTCTCGTAAAGATAAACGTTATTCTCGCCGTTTCTGTCGTCAAACCAAGTCGCGAAAAATCTTCCGCCGTATTTAAAAAGATTCGGCCGGCGCGCGTTTCCAAACTGATTCAGCCTTTCAACATCATTTTTATCAAAAATAATTCCGCTGTTTGTAAGAGGAGCCGTCATTATAAAGGCTGTCTCACTCAATTTTTCAGAACGCTCCCAGGCTATTTTTGTCTCTTTTCCGTCGCTCAAAACAAAAGGCCTGAAATTCTTGAAATCCGCGTAATTCTCGCCTTCAAAAACAGAATTTTCTCCAGTCACCAAGACAGGCTCGCTCCAGCCGACATTCTCTCCGCTTTCTTCCAGAGAATCTTTTGGCGAATTTTTGCGTTCTCCGCTTATTTTTTTAGTTCTAAATGAACAGTAAATTTGGCTCGACGCAGGATCGCTTCCAAGCCAGCCTTCAAAAAACACAAAATCACGGGATGCGATCCGCGCGAAAAACGGCGAAAGAGGATTTGAAATGCCGCTTGCGGCAGAAAAAGGTCTTAAACAGCTCCAATTCTCGCCGTCCGGGCTTTCAGAATACAAAAGCGAAAATGACGAGGCTGTCAAGCTTTGGCTTCCCTCGCCAAGAGAAACAAAAAGAATGAATCCGTTCCCGTCAGAAAAAATTCTTGAAGACACAATATGCTTTTCAGTGCGCGGAAAACAAAAAACACTCCAGTTTTCGGAAGTTTTTTTCAGGGAGTAAACTTTCAATATTCCTTTTTCATCGGCTGAAATGTCTGATGATCTACCAGATTCCAGGCCAGATGACAAATCAGAATGAAGATTTCCAGATTTTTGGGATGACGATTCTAGAACCGAAACTGCGGCAGTCCCGTTCTTTGAAACCGCAGCGGAAAAAATGTCAGGAACTTTTTCGCCGGAATACGCGATTTTTTCTCCAAGATTTTTTATTTTGCTCCAATTTTTCGAGTCTCCGCATTCAGAATATGAAATAGTCACGCTTTTGTTTTTCTTGTCGGCGCGCTCAAAAAACACAAACGACTTTTTTCCAGCTGAAAGAGACGCAGGAAAATAAGAATCATCTTTTGAAATTTCTTTAGCATTGTCCCAGAAAAAAACTTTTTGCGCTGAAGAATTTTCATTCTGAGACAATGGGCCAGACTCAGAAAAAGAAGATTGGCTTTTTGCGGAAAAAACACAGCAAAAAAACAAAAAAAACGAGACAGCCGTAAAGAGAATTTTTTTATTTTGGCAATGCGGCAAGCGCGCTGAATTTAAATTTTTTTCAAGAACCATTTTTATTTTTCCGCTTTTTCTTCCATGACTGTCTATGATAGCTTTAAAGCGCGCTAAAGACGCCTTGCAATTCGGTTTCTCAAATCAATTACTTTTCGGCTTCGCTGCGCAGCCGGGCTTTTCCAAAGTATTTCCATTATATCGTTTGCGTCCGAAAATTTCCGCTGATTAAAAAGACGGCCAGCTTCCGCATAAAGACGCTCGTCGCTTTGACTTAGAATCGCAGTCACATTTTCAATCTGTTTTTTCGCCTCGGCAATCTGAGCCGAGACTGTTTTCTTAGGCTTTGAAAGCACAACTTTTCTCGGATGAAGGCCAAGCTCCTCTTCAAGACTGTAGATTTGATCGGCAAGTCCCGGATAGCCAGGATTTATCTCACGCAAGTCCTGCAAATCCGCAAGCCTCTCTTTTTTGTCTGAAGAAGAAAGAGCCGCCTTACAAAGATTTTCAAACTGCCGCGGGAAGCCGTCCGGATCTGTTTCACGCAGAATTCTAAGAGAAAGCAGCCTTGCTTCCTTGTTCAAAGGATAAACATTCTGCACGTTCCGCACGTTCGCCATGGCTCCGGCAAAAACTTGCGCCGCCTCATCTTTTTTTCCAGCCTTTTTTAGAGCGATTCCTTTTTCAAGGCCGAGGCGCGCAGAATCAAGCGACGTTGAAAGCTCAGGATAATGAGGATCAGACTCAAGAAGAACGCGGCCGTAGCTCAAGCTTTTCACGTTCCGGACAAGCGAAAGAAGCTCTTCGATTTCAGAATCAGGCTCAACATTTGTCTTTGCCCAGATAACCTGAGCCTTTACCAAAGCCGTTTCCGCAGAATCAAAATCCGTAGCGTAATAATATTCAGAGGCTTTTTCTTTCAGCTCAAAAACATCGCGGATAACCTGCTCGCTTTGCGCCACGAGAATTTTCGCTGCAAGAGCGGAAAGAGTCTCCTCGCGCATTTTCCAGACTTCCTCGTCATATTCATACCCGAGAGCCTCGGCAAGTTTTTCCGCGGAACGCTCAACCGCAGCATTTGCGCCATCATAATCCCCGCGAATGAAAGCATCTTCCGCAAGGCTCAGCTGCCTTTTTCCCTCGCCGAACGCAAAATTGAACATTTTCACTTCATTTTCAGCATTTTCCAAAACTTTCTGATTTCTGGCGGAAAGCGCGCTATAAACATTTATGAGCGAGTCGAGATTTGAAATTCCGCCATCATAATACTGATTTTTTCCGGCAAAGCTCTTTCCGCCGTCAAGATTTTTTCTTCCCTGGACAAGAAAATTCTTTTTCTCCGAGATTTCAGAAGAAAGCGCCTGAACTTTTTTTAGAGCCTCAAACGGATATTTTTTTACGAGACCGCTTTCCTCATCAGAATTTCCCGCAAGAAGATTTTCCGCCTCTGTAATCCGCTCTTCAAAACCGCCGTACGATTTTTGGCCGTCAAGACAATAGCTTTCCGCAAGCTTTCCCCAAATAGCAGACGCAAGTTTTTCCGCCTCGAAAATATTTTTCCCGCTCAAAGAATCAAAATAAGCCGTGTAATTTTTTGTCCAGCTTGAGTTTAAGGCGGCAGACAAAGAATCAATTTTGCCTTGAGCTGCGCGCGACGAAGATGCGATTTTTCCAAACTGGGCGCTTTTTGAAAGGCAAAGCGAAATTGTGTCCTCAAGATTTTCGCCGCTTCCGATTTTTTCAAGCAGAATTTCAACATCGCTTTTTCCAGAAGAAATCTGAGCGGCATTTTCATAAGATTTTAAAAGCTCGTCCCCGAGATTTTTTGAAAGCTCCATCTCCCGGTAATAATCGCTTCCTCCAAGCCCCAAGAAAAAGCCGTCATAATTTTGAATCAGAGAATAAAGCCCGTCAAGATTTTCGCCTGTGTCCGCAAATTCTGTAAAAAACGCGAGATTCTCCTTTGCCTCCGCTTTTTTTCCGTCTGGCTCATAAAGCGAATTTTCAGGAAAAGATTCTTTCGCCTGGACAAATCCTTTCTGGACAAGCCCCGAAATTTTCGCCTTCATCTGCTCAACACGGTTTTTAAAATAATAATCCATCGCTCCGATAATGCCAGAATCCGGAATTTTCTCGTCGCCAATGACAAAATTTTTGCAGATCGTAATGTATGAAGTTCCGTACAAAAGCGGATTCCGCGTGTTCGCAAGCTCATCTGCCTTTCCCAAAACTCTAGCTTCCGCCATCACGCCGTTTCGCAAGGCGGCAAATTTGGCGAATGAAATCTTTACA
>CAVDRA010000206.1:0-3596 GCA_963611155.1 bacterium
TTCATGGACGGATTTGGTACATTTGATACAAAGGAACTTCTCTTGATGATTATCTTGTATATCTTAAGGAAGAGATGCTTGACGCTGTTTATTTCCAGCAGAACTCGTTTGATGCGGTTGACGCAAACGCAACTGTTGAACGTCAAAAATATGACTTAGATAAATTGATTTCTATTTTGGGCTCTGAATTTGCGCTTTCAGAAAAAGACGGGCTAGAAGTTATTTTAATCAGCTGCGTCAGAAATTCCTCGACTGGAACTATACAGAGTTTGGAAGTGACGAATTTAAGAAACTTGAAAAAGAAATTGATGACTTGTATGCATCAAAATCTGGAAAATTGACTGCACAGACAGAAAATCTTCTAAAAGCATAGGTAAGGACGGTAAATCGAAATGAATAAAGTTTACAACAAAATTGATTCAATTACAGGTTCCGTAATTACTGTAAAAGCCGATGGCATAAAATACAATGAACTTGCGGAAATCACTACGAGATTTGGAAAATCTCTTGCCGAAGTAAACAAGATTGACGGTGACACTGTATCTCTTCAGGTTTTTGCTGGCGGACGCGGTGTTTCGACAGGAGATCAGGTGCGTTTTCTTGGCCACGATATGCGTGTTTCTTTTGGTGATGATTTGCTAGGCCGTATTTTTAACGGTTCTGGAGATCCTCGTGATAAGGGACCTTCTCTTACTGAAAATATGACTGAAATCGGCGGTCCTTCTGTAAACCCTTCAAAGCGTATTCTTGCTGATAGAATGATGAGAACGAACATTCCTATGATTGACATGTTCAATACGCTTGTTGTTTCTCAGAAACTGCCTATTTTTTCAATTTCAGGAGAGCCGTACAATCAGCTTCTTGCGCGTATTGCGATGCAGGCTGATGCTGATGTGATTGTTCTTGGAGGAATGGGACTTAAATACGATGATTTTCTTTATTTCAAGAAAACATTGGAAGAGGGCGGTTCACTCTCAAAAACAGTAATGTTTATTCATACTGCGGCTGATCCGACTGTAGAATGTATTAAAATTCCTGATATGTCGCTTGCAGTTGCTGAACAGTTTGCTTTGCAGAACAAGGATGTTTTGGTCCTCCTGACTGATATGACATCTTACGCTGATGCAATGAAGGAAATCGCGATTACACAGGAGCAGGTTCCTTCAAACCGTGGTTATCCTGGAGATTTGTATTCTCAGCTCGCAGCCCGATACGAAAAAGCAGTTGACTTTAAGGGAAGCGGTTCTGTAACAATTCTTGCTGTTACAACAATGCCTGGTGACGATGTAACTCACCCGGTTCCAGATAACACTGGATACATTACTGAAGGTCAGTATTACCTTAAGGGCGGACGAATTGAGCCTTTTGGTTCTCTTTCACGCTTGAAGCAGAATGTAAACGGTAAGACAAGAAAAGATCATCGCGCTTTGATGGATGCCATGATTCGTTTGTATTCTTCTTATAAAGATACTCTCGAAAAAAAATCGATGGGATTCATGATGTCAAAGTGGGATGAAAAGCTCTTAAAATACGGTGAGCTTTTTGAGAAGGAAATGATGGACTTGTCTGTGAATATTTCCCTTGAAGAAGCTCTTGATTTGGGCTGGAAGATTCTTGCTGAATGTTTTGACAGGGATGAGACTGGAATTAAGTCTGAATTGATTGCAGAATTCTGGCCGAACAAATAATTTTGTGAGGAAGATGAATGGCAAAAATTAAGCTGACAAAAAATGAGCAGAAAGTTCAGAAAGATGCGCTGAAAATGTATCAGCGTTATCTTCCGACGCTTACGCTCAAAAAGCAGCAGCTTCAATCTGAAATCAGAACTATCGAGGAAAAAGCCAAAGAAGTACGGAATGCCCGTGTAGAACTTGAAAAAGAATTCAAGGTTTGGATTGGCGTTTTTGGAGAAAATGAGGCTTTTAAGGCGGGAATGGTGACAGTCCGAAATATAAAAAAAGGCAAAGGCAATATTGCTGGTGTTACAATTCCTGTTTACGAGGGGGCTGATTTTTCCCGTGGAGACTACGATTTGTACGAAACTCCACTTTGGGTTGATATGGCTGCTGACAGAATGGAAAAGGCGCTTTCTTTGGATTTGGAGGCTAGCGTTCTTGATGAGCAAGTCCGATTGCTTTCTCAGGAGCTTCGCACCACAAGCCAGAGAGTGAACCTTTTTGAAAAAATAAAAATACCGGAAGCTAAAGCCAATATTAAGAAAATCTCAGTTTATCTTGGTGATCAGCAGGTAAGTGCGGTTGTTCGTTCGAAAATTTCGAAAAAGAAAATTGACGAGCGCAACAAGGTTTCGAACGTTGTTTCAAGTGAGGAGGCTGTTTCATGATTGTTCCTATGAAAAAAGTTTCCTTAGTTGTTCTTGAAAAAGAACGTCGGGAATCCTTGAGAAAACTTAGAAAGCTGGGAGTCCTTCATGTAGAGGAAGTGCAGGGGGCAAGTGATGAGCTTTCAGTCTGCAAAGACCATGATTCAAAGATAAACAAAGCCTTGGGAATTCTTTCTGAGATAAAACTTGGAAAAAAGGAAAGCCAAAGTCAGAGTCTGGTTGGAAAAGATGCTTCTTATCAAGTTGCCGAAAAAGTTCTTTCTCTTTCTGACGAGAAAAAATCTTGTCAGGATAGAATAACGAACAACGGTGTTGAGCTTGAGAGACTTTCAAAATGGGGAATCGTTAATCCGAAAGATTTTGCTGATTTGGCTGAAGAAGGAATTTATCTTACGATGTATGAAATTCCTTCTGATAAATATGCTTTAATCGGTGAAAAAGCAGAAACCGTTTTAGTGGCAAATGTAGCTCCCGACAAGGCTCATAAAAGATTTTTGCTGGTTTCAAATTTTCCGCTTTCGGAAAATGAAAGACCGGCAGATCTTCCTCCTGAAGCCTATCGTGTTGTGCTTCCACGGGTTTCGACTGTTGCTCTCAAAAAGGAAATAGAAGACTCAAAAGCAAGAATCAATGAGATCAACAATGAGCTTAAATCTCTTTTGCAGTATAAAGATTCGATGCGCTCATCGATTTCTGAAATTGCGCGGGATATGGAATTTGAAAACCTTTATTCTGGGATGGGCTCTGAAGAAGCTCTTTCTTGGCTTACAGGTTATGTTCCAGTTGATTCTATGAAAAATTTTGAGAACTGTGCAAAAGAGCAAAAATGGGCTTATGTGGCAGCTGATCCAAGCGATGATGACAATGTTCCTACTAAGTTGAAAAACAATAGATTTGTGAGCTTGATTTATCCACTTACAGATTTCTTGGGAACAGTTCCGGGCTATCACGAATATGATATTTCAGGCTGGTTCTTGTTCTTCTTTGCGATCTTCTTTGGAATGATTTTTGGAGACGGCGGTTATGGAGCTTTGGTTACGCTTGTTTCTCTCATTTTCATTGTGAAAAGCGTTTCTAAAAAGCAGAAAGTTTCGCCTATGATAAAACTTGTTCTGCTTTTAGGGGTAATGACGATGGCTTGGGGAACTGTGACTTGCACTTGGTTTGGCTTGGAAATGGAATCTTTGCCTGATTGGTTAAAATCAATTTCGATTCCTCCTCTTTCAAATGCTTATACCGATGTGCAGTGGAT
>CAVDRA010000207.1:0-3559 GCA_963611155.1 bacterium
ATTTGGGAATCAACAGAACCCAGGCGAAGGAATTTATCGACAATTATTTTATGATTTATTCTGGAGTGCGCGAATTTTTTGACGAGAATGTCAGAAAAGCTGAAGAAAACGGATTTGTCGAAACGATAATGGGACGAAAAAGATATATCCGCGCGATAAAAAGCAAAAACCATATGGAAAAGGAAGGCGCGATTAGAATCGCAAAAAACAGCCCGATCCAGGGAAGCGCGGCCGACATTGTAAAAAAAGCGATGCTCGATGTTTCAAATGCGATAAAAGAAACAGGAAACAGCGCAAAACTTCTGCTTCAAGTTCACGACGAGTTGATTTTGGAGTGTAAGGACGATGAAAAAACGGTTTCAGACACAATTGCGCTCGTAAAAGACAAAATGGAGCACGCCGTAAAGCTAAAAGTTCCGCTTAGAGTAAGCATTGAGCACGGAAATTCATGGGGAAAATTCCATTGATTTTTCGCTCATGATTTTTTCAGCCGTGATTTTTTTGTCCGCCTTTCAGATTTTCAAAAGAAGCTGACTAAAAAATATAGAACGCTGAATTTCGTACGCTGACGAATTTTTTTTCTTCCGGCACCTATGAAGAATCGGTGTATATTGCGAATGTTCAATCAGCGTTATTTTGAATTTATCAGGCGCTCCAGTTTTTTAGTTTTTGAATTTTGAAAAATCAGAGAAAGAACTCAAAAAACGAAAGAAAACGAAAATTTTCTGAAAAACGGAAAAAATTAGAGGCTAGATTTTAAAATATTAGAATGGAAAAAAAATGAATTTCAATAAAAACTGGAAAGCCCAAAAGCAAAAAATCACAAAGATTTCTCTGAAAAAATTTCTAAAATCAAAAATTCTTGATTTTAATTCTGAGCAAAGTTTTCAGGTGATTTGTCTGACCGGAAAAATGGCGAGCGGGAAAAATTTTGTCACGCAAAAGATAATCGAAAAATCAGGCGGAAAATTTGCTTCGATTGATTCCGACAAAACTGTTCACGAGGCGATTTCGCTGTGCGCAAAAAAAATTTTTGACTCTTTCGAAAACGAATCTAAAAAAAGCGGCATAAACCTAAAAAACACCGACGGAACATTAAACCGGAAAGCATTAGGCAAGCTGATTTTTCCCCGTCCGGAACTTCTTTTACGACAAGAAAAAATCGTCTATCCAAAAACGATTGAGCTTACAAAGAAATTTATTGAAGAAAACCGCGAAAAAGGAAAATCGGTGATAATAAACGCCGCCGTTCTTAACAAAATTCCGGAATTAATGTCGCTTTGCTCTAAAATAATTTTTGTGACCGCGCCGACTTTTACAAGGCTTTTAAGGGCGAAAAAACGGGACAATCTTCCATCCAGGCAAATTCTGGCGAGATTTAAATCGCAAAAAAAGCTTCTTGAAGAATATAAAAAAACAGGAATCGAGATTTTTATCGTGAAAAACGGCTGAAAAAAGCGGCGCGCTGTTTTTAATGCTACGCCAGATGCGGAGGGCGGAAGTTGCCGCGCTGTTTTTGAAAGGGCTTTATTTTTAAGATTTCTAAAAAAATAACGAAAAAGGGGAAACGGGCAAAAAAGTTGCTCGGCAATGAGCGTGAGCGAACCCGTAGCAGCTGGGCATGTTTTTAACTAAAAAGCGCCTATAAAAAAATTTACAGTGCTGAAGAAAAAGTCCGTTCTGAATAAAAAAATAATTCGCCGGCAAAAAAACAGAACAAAATTTTCCGCAGATTTTTACTTCTGGCAGATTTTTCAGGCTTGGCCGCGTCAACAGAATTTTCCTCAATTCATTTTTAAGAACCGCAATTTTCTAAACATTTTTTTTGATTTTCCGATATTGAACGTATGGGCAGGAAGCATTTTTATTTTGCTTTCTGAAAAGAGGAACTTTATCATGGAACAGAAAAAAACTTTGTGGATTGTTGCTGCGGCTGGAATTTTTCTCCTTGTTGTTGTCGGCGCGGCTTTAATCATCTACTCTCCTTCTTTGCACAACACTCCTGTTCAACAGGCTTCTTTTGACCCGGCTACTGGATGGGTGAACGTAAGTTCCGTCTCTGGCGACACAAAATCTTATGACGCTCCGGCAACCACAGCGCCAGACGCTTTTCCAGAAAATTCAGGCAAATCGAATTTTGACCAGCTAAGCGCTCAGGATTTTGACAAAAATTCTGAAAATCTGGTTTCAGAAAGAGGTTTCTCAGAGAACGCTGACGGAAACATTTCTGGCGGGCAGTTTTCTTCTTCAAACTCAAACGGTGAAAATCAGTCAGAAAGTGTAAATCCGACTATAAAAGCAGACAGCGTGAATATTTATTCGCAAACAACAACGACTTTTGATCTGAATGCGCTAAAGGCCTCAAACAGCCAGAATTTAACAGCGCAAAACGAAAAAACTTATGCTCAGCTTGAATCAGCGCGGGCAAACGCGGCTTCCGCTCAAAACACAGACAATTCTTCTTCAGGCAAAAACGCTTCTTACAGCGGGCAAAACCACGAAAATTTTGCAAACGAAAACTACTACGCGCCAAAACCAAGCTCAACAAACGCTTACACATCAGCGGCAAAATCTTCAAGCGAAGCAAACACGGCTAGTCCAGCTAGCCCGGCAAAATTGGCTAGCCAAAAAAATGCAGTTTCCGCTTCATCATCTTCCGCTAAAAACACGAAAACCACGGCTTCAACAGCCCAGAAAATCGCGGCCGCCTCAAAAACTCCTCAGAATCTTTTCTGGGTGCAGGTGGGAGCTTACTCAAGCAAGAAAAATGCGGATTCAGCGCGCGCAGTTCTTGAAGAAAACAAAATTCCTGTCGAAGTTTTCACAGACAGCAAATATTTCAAAGTCCGCGTAGGGCCATACCAGACAAAAAGCGAGGCTTCGTACTGGCAAAAAATGATTTCTGAAATCGGAAAATTTGCCGGTTCAAAGACAATGATTATAACTTCGCCAGTCCAAAAATAAATTCAAAGAAAACAGCCCAAAAGCGTCTGGAATTCTATAGTCCAGGCGTTTTTTTTATTTTAAATCTTTTTTGGACGATGTTTTTGCAGAGCAGCGGCGCAAGCGCCAATTTTTCTACAGCTCCGCAAATTGTCCCAATAAAATGCCCCGTCTTTCACGGTTCCGCCATTCGGCTTCATTGCCAGACAAACAAAAAGCCAGATATAGCCACGCAAAAAAACGAAAATATCTGGCAACGGCTTCGCCGCCGTTACAGCCGGGCGTAGCATTTTTTATTTTTCCATTTTTTTTTAATTTTTTGCCGATTTTTGATTTTTTTTTCGTATTTATAAGCATGAAAAAAATCTTGAAAAAAACAGCGGCAATTTTTATCTGTTTTCTAAGCGTTGCTTTTTTGAATGCAAAATCAGAAAAAGGATTTCTGCCGTTCAAACATCTGAATTTGTCCTCAAGCACCGCTTTTACAATTCCAAAAAAATCTTCCGGAAATGAAAAGGCGGTTTCCGCAAATGCCGGCGCGCAGCTTGTTCTTGAAAACCTTGAGCTTCGAGCTTACGGCGGCCTTACAAAAACAGAGTTTTCAGAAATCCAAGCC
>CAVDRA010000208.1:0-3520 GCA_963611155.1 bacterium
TTCGAAAACTCGTTATTAAAATGTTCGCTCACGCGAATGCGCGTTAGGGATAGAAGCTGCGCCGCAGGCGTTCCGAAGCGCAGCGGAGGAATGGAGCGCGAAGACGCGGAACAGCGGATAGCCCGGCCCGGCTTTTTTGGCTAAACGGCAAAATGATTTTGAACGCTTTTTCCGCATTAAACACCTGAACGCGCTCTAAAAAAGGCCTGAAAGCCGGGAAACGCCCAAATTTCCTCCGCCCCGAAAATTTTACGGGATCACTCGACGTTTTTCGCCTGCTCCCGGATATTTTCAAGGGCGTCTTTTGCGTTTATGACCATCGCCCCGACTT
Source organism: bacterium (assembly GCA_963611155.1). GTDB lineage: Bacteria > Spirochaetota > Spirochaetia > Treponematales > Treponemataceae > Treponema_D. The sequence continues at coordinate 332 of CAVDRA010000208.1, forward strand.
CTGTGAACTGGTTTTTCGAGCCGATTGTGTTTATCTCGCGGTTCGCCTCCTGACAGATAAAGTCAATACGCTTTCCCGGAACAGGATTTTCGCTGATTTCTTTCCGCAATACTGACAGATGGCTCGAAAGGCGCACGATTTCCTCGTTTATCGTGTATTTCACCATCATAGAGGCGACTTCCGCCATTATCCGGTTCTCGTCCGCATAGTCGCCTAAAAGCTCCTTGAATCTTGAGGTTATCTGCTCTTTGAACTTTTCTTCCATTTTTGGCTGCCATTCCTTAAAGAAAGCGGCGCAGCTGTCGAGCACGGAAAGCTTTGAGAGAAGGTCGTTTTTCAGATTCTCGCCCTCGCGTTTTCTGTCGGCGATGAAAGAAGCAAGAACTTCGCTGAAAGTCCCCTCGATTTTTTTCCAGTAGCTTTCCGCGTCGTACTCGTGGGTGATGTTCAGAACTCCGTCCTGCGAAATCACGAGCGAAAGCGGAATGTCGGCTGACTTTCCGAGAGCGGAAGCGATTTTCGAGATTGCGTCGCTGTACATTTTCGCGGCGTTTATGTCCGGATTCACGACCGCGGTGGAATTCATGTCTTTTACGCGGATTGTAAGGTCAACTTTTCCGCGCACGATTTTTTCCGAGACAATTTTTCTGATTTTCTGCTCGAGAGGATTCAGAAATCCAGGAAGATTGACGCTCAAATCAAGAAAGCGGTTATTCACGGATTTTATTTCAACGCTGATTTGCGTGTTTTCGACAACGGCTTCCTTGTAGCCGTATCCTGTCATGCTGTTCATTTTATCTAAAGCTCCTAATTTTTCTAAGATGCAAGTTCCGGAAATCTGCAAATAAAAATGCAGAGGACTGCCATGAAGTAAAAAAGCAAATGCCATTCCGGACAAAGCGCATTGTCTGACGGTTCTAAAATCAAATTTCCATATTCATGACTTTTCTGACTTCAAGAAGCGTCTGCTGGGCGATTTTTCTCGCTTTTTCAACACCGTCGTTCAAAACATCGCGGATGTAGTCCATATTCTGCTCAAGCCGCGCCCTTTTTTCACGCAGCGGGCGGAGCTCTTCGTTCAACGCCTCGGTGAGCTCTTTTTTAAGCTGTCCGCCGCCGCCTTCTCCGATTCTCGCCGCGATTGAAGAAGGCTCTTCGCCTGTGCACAGAGAAATCAGGCGCAAAAGATTAGCGACTTCGGGACGGTTTACAGGATCGTAAGTGATGTTTCTCTCCTGGTCGGTTTTTGCTTTCTTGATGAGCTTCGCGGTCTCGTCCTCAGTTGCCCGGAGCATGATTGTGTTTCCAAGCGATTTTGACATTTTCGCGCTTCCGTCAAGCCCCATAATCATAGGAGTTTTTGAAAGCAGAGCATGAGGCTCAGGGAAAATCGGATTTTCAGGGCAGAATTTTTTGTTGAAACGCCGCGCAATCAGCCGCGCCACCTCAAGATGAGGAAGCTGATCCTTTCCGACAGGAACAACGTTGCTCTTGCAGAAAAGAATGTCAACAGCCTGATGGACAGGATAAGTCAGCATTCCGGCGTTCACGCTCTTCATCCCAGACTTTATGATTTCATCCTTGACGGTTGGGTTGCGGTCAAGCTCAGCGCTTGAAACAAGCGTCAAAAAAGGAATCATCAGCTGGTTGGCTTCAGGAACATGCGAGTGCGGATAGATGAAAACATCGTCGCCAGGCTCAATTCCGGCAGCAAGATAGTCAATTACAAGCTGTTTTGTGTTCTGGCTGATTTTGTCAAAAGCGTCGTGGTCAGTCAGAACCTGATAGTCGGCAATCAGAATCGCGGTTGGAACACCCATTTTTGAAAGGCGGACGCGGTTTTTTAGCGAGCCGAAATAATGCCCGATGTGAAGATTTCCGGTCGGGCGGTCGCCTGTGAGCACGCGGTATTTTTTTGGATTTGTCTTTATGTCCTCTTCGATTTTCGCGCTAGTCTGCATCGCCTCTGCTAGAATTTTGTCGGCGTTTGTCTCGATTTTGTCAGTCTGATTCTGGTTGTCCATATTTTCCTCAAATTTTATATTTTATCTTTATGACTTGATTTTCAGTTGCGGAATATTCTACTTAATCAGAAAGTTTATTTCAATGAACGGGAGTTTCAATTGGAACTTCAATTCATTATCATACAAAATCATGACTGAATCTGACGGCTTAAAAAACACGGTTTCAAAAAATTCCGGCAAATCTGAAAAAATAATAAATTTTGAAAAATGGCTCGACTCGTATCTTAATTTTGAGAAGACGCCGAAGAAAAATGTTTTCTGGCTTGAAACAATGAGATTTTTCTGCGGAAAGCTGAAAAATCCTGAGCGTGCCGAGCCTTGCTTTCATGTGGCAGGCTCAAAGGGAAAAGGCTCGGTTTCAATGTTCATCGCGTCGATTTTAAAGGCGGCAGGTTTCAAGGCTGGACTTTACACGTCTCCGCATATTCTCGATTTTCTTGAAAGGGTAAGCCTCGCAGGCGAAAAATTTGACCGCGGGATTTATGAAAAAGCCGCAAACGAGCTTATGGAAGCTGTCAAAAACGTGAAAGACACGGAGCTTCCGGGCGGACGCGGAATTACATGGTTTGAGCTTGTGACAATTTTCGCTTTTCTTTCGTTCAGGCAGGCGAAAACTGATTTTGCGGTTTACGAAGTCGGGCTCGGCGGACGTCTTGACTCAACAAACGTCGTGGACCCGCTGTGCGCATGCATTGGCCCGATTGAGCTTGAGCACACAGAATTTCTTGGCGACACGGTTGAAAAGATTGCCGCGGAAAAAGGCGGAATTATCAAGCCGAATTCAAAAGTCATAATCGCAAAGCAAATTCCGTCTGTAAGAAAAGTTTTTGAGGAAATCGCAAAGGAAAAGAACGCAGAGCTGCTTTTTGTGGACAATGAAATCAAGAATCTTGAATTTGAAATTGAAAAAATTCCGCAGGGGAACCATGCAGGCGGCGCAAATGCGTTAGGGATAGAAGCTGCGCCGCAGGCGTTCCGGAGTGAAAACGGAGGAATGGAGCGCGAAGGCGCGGAACAGCGGATAGCCCGACGCGAAGCTGAGCGTGTGCGCGAAGAAGAGCGGAACGCCCGGAAAAAAAATCATCCGACCATGAATGTGAGCTTTGAGTCGAAGCTTGCCGCGGGCATTTATGTTCCGACAGGGGGCAAAGTGCTTTACTCCGGC
>CAVDRA010000209.1:0-3497 GCA_963611155.1 bacterium
GCGTTTTTTGTAAATTTTTCTAAAACTCTAAATTTGGGCATGCTAATCTTTGTGCCGCAAGCTCTTCCCCTCGCCTTTTTCCGGCATTTTGAACAGCGCTTCAAAAACTCAACATTCAGGCTAAGAATTATGAATTTTAGAACTGCGATATTTGCCAAAATCCCAGGGCTCAGAACGCACGCTTCAGATAAGAACCGGTTTCCGCCAGGAAACAGGACTGCAATTCTCTTATTCTTGATTGAACATTATTCTTGCAAGGTGGGAATCCAGCGTTTTCCACGAGACTCCAAGCTCCTTCGCGAGGGAATTCTTGCTTCTTCCCCCAAATATTTCCCTTTTTATGTAGGCGTCGTTTTTTGTGAGCTTGTACGAGGAGGACTTGCATCCGCTTTTTCTGCCGATGTGCTTTCCCTGAATGCGGGCGCGGTTAAGACCGAGCTTAGTGCGCTCTGAAATAAGCTGGCGCTCTATTTCCGCTGAAAGCCCGAACGCGAAGGCAATCACTTTAGACTGGATGTCGTCTCCAAGATGATAGCCGTCCTTTATCGTCCAGACTCTGATTCCCCGCTCAAGAAAATACTGGAGAATATTCATTATCATAACTAAGGAGCGTCCGAACCTTGAAATTTCCGTGCAGATTATAAGGTCTCCCGGGAGCACTTTTTCCATAATCTCGCGTCCCAGCCTGCGTTTTTCAGGCATTTTTGTTCCGCTGATTTTCTCTTCAATCCAGACATCGATTTTTATTCCTTCTTGACAGCAAAAACGTTCAATTTCCATCTGCTGATTCTCAAGATTCTGATGTTCCGTAGAAACTCTGATATAACCGTAGTTCATTTTTTTACCTCTTCTCAAAGATTCCGCAAAAAAACGGAAAACGTAAACAGCGGGTGAAATAAATCATGGGAAAGAGAATAAATCTCAGAAAGAAGAAAAATTTTGCTTCATAGGGGAGAAAATACCGCGCGTGAGCGCATTTCGATTTTAGCCCGTAAGAGTTTTGAATATTCCGCGCCTTCTCCAGCCCCACCCGAAAAGCTCATCCTGAATATTCCGCAAAATCTCCAGTTTTTGCACGGCGGAAAACTGCAAACCGGAAGCCGGCGAGGCTTCCTTAAAAAAGCTATGCCATTTAACCGTCGGTTTAAACTTCCCAATAAAAAAGGAGGATTTTTTAAAATGAAAAAAATCATAACTGCAGCCGCTATCGCTGCCATGGCTGCTTCTTTCGCCGCTGCGGATGTAAAAATTACGATGAACGGCCGCCTGCGCCCTTATCTCTATTCTCATACAGAAAGCGATAACGGCACAAAAACGACAAAGACAAACACATGGATGGATCTGGACGGTCTTGCTGGATTTGAAGACACGCTCAAGTTTGCATTTACAAACGAAGACAAGTCTTCTGGCCTTACTTTCTCTGTAAACGTAAAGAACGGAAATGCTAGTTCAAATAACAAAACAGGTAACTTCTTCACTCTCAGCGAATACAGCATCTGGTCTACAGCTTTCGGAACAGACCTCACCCTCGGCGCAGGCTCATGGAAAGACGGCTTTGCTGACGGCGCATACCGTGTAAAGAAGGACGTTGACGCAGGCAACTCGGAAGGAATCGACTTTGAAAGATTCAAGCTCGGTTCTGCATTCAAGAGCGCGCCATCTGTTTTTGTTGACGATATCGGAAACATTGCAGGCGGCTCAAATGCCCTCGTCGGATATGCTGAATATCCGATCGCATTCAGCGACACTATGTCTTTAAAACTCACTGCCACAGCTGTTGACGCCAGCTTTGACGAAGTAACAGACGGCGACACAACTGACACTTATTCTAGCGCATGGGCTGGACGCGCTCAGTTCAATGTTAAAGACGTTGTAAACACAGAATTCATCGTTAAAAAGCCTGTCCACAACGAGACAGTGCTCGCTTTCTATGCTCAGCCAAAAATGGTGAAAGGTCTTGACGCTACAGTCGGCGGCTCTTACACAATGGCTTCTGGAAGCAACGAAAAATGGGACGGCGCATGGGACGTTGACCTCCGTGCACGCTACCAGGCTACAGACGCTCTTTCTATCACAACATTCAACAAGATTTCCGGTCTGGATGCTGCTGACGGCTCTGCAAAAACAAACAGCGCAAGCGCAACAGTTAACTCAGGCATCGTAGGTCTCGACGGAAAAGGCGGCTCACTTCTCAGCGGAAAAGACATCACAACTGTTATGTGGAACAACCTTTCTGCGCGCTATGTCATCAACCCAAGCGTTACAGCAACTGTAAACCTCGGACTTATGTCTGTTCTTGCAAACGAATCTGATGCTGACTATGGAATCAACTTCCGCGGAACAGCCGGCGCTCAGCTTTATCTTTCTTCAAACGCAAGCCTCTGGACAGCTCTTTCTTACAGCACAGCTACATACAATGCCGGAACTTCAGGCGCTAAAGATCAGACATATTCTGCATTCGCTGTACCGGTTATCTTCCGTGTAAAGATGTAATGTTTGATTAGAAAAATCTGATTGAATATTTACGGGTGAATTCCTTTTCAGGGATTCACCCGTTTTTGTGTTTTTATAATTTTATGTTGCATCGGGGTTTTTAGAATGAATAAAAGGTCAGTTTTTTTGGTTTTGGCGGCGGGCGCTGTTTTTTTCTTCACAGGATGCGCTTCTAGCAATTTTAGTTTTACAGAAATGTCTCCGGTCGCAGTTTCCGGAGTTGAAGGAAGCCCTTCAGTTTTTTTGGTTGACGAAAACTATATAACGGACGAGGACGCAGGCGGAGCAATATCAAACACTGTAAACAAGCTTCTTTACGCAGACGATCCGGAAATTTATTCTGCCCAGGACCGGCTCGATTTTGCAGAGCAGTATCTTAGACAAGCCTTAGAAACAATTGCGGATGTAAAAACTGTCTCAAAAGAAGAAATCGTAAACAACAAAACCTACAAGCAGAACGTAAGCCCTTTTTCATATACAAACACAAATGTTGTGGCAAGCGGCTACAAAAAGAATTCATTGACATTCGGAAGAAAAACAGCAAGAAAAATAATGAGCGAAACCGGGGCAGGCTCGCTCGTTTCGCTTTATTTTGAATTTGACAAGAAATTTACCCAGAAGCCGGACGGAAAATATGTAAGCGCAGTCATAAAAATGCGCGCCAACATAATGAACCAAAACGGCAAGCTCGTTGTCTTTGACAATTTTATAGAAGAATCTTCCCAGAGCGTAAAATGCTATTCAGGCGCGCACTACGAAAAGGAAGAATTTATCCAGCTCTACCCAGAAATAATTGAAAACGCCATAAACAGATTCGTTTTGGAATATGTAAGGTAGAAAGAGGCTGTCCGTAACGCCAGCTGCAGTAAAACTGACAAGGGATGCGCAAATAACGCGCGATTTGCGCAAAAACCGCACGCTCTCAACCGGCGCAAAGCATTTAGACACAGCGGTTGAGATTGCCGTCCGCAGGCGCGCAAGCAACCTCCAGCAGAGACTGTTTT
>CAVDRA010000210.1:0-3476 GCA_963611155.1 bacterium
CTCGGTCACAGTTCCTTTTGAAAATTTATTCTTTGCCTGCTCGTACTGTTTTTCGTAAGATTCAAGAGTCTTTTTTGAATTTTCAAGCTGCTCATTCAAATACAAAAGCCTGTAAAATTCGCTCCGCACAGAATTTTCAGTGCTCCGCACTGTGTCTTCATAAGAAATTTCACCGGCCTCGTACGAAGAACGCAACGCCTTAATAGAAGAAGCAAGACCTGTATCAAGCGAAAGGCTTGCAGAAACAGCCGCCGAAGCGTTTACTGTGTCGGAATCAGAATCTTTCCACGTTTTAGTTTCGGACGCAGAACCGCTCGCGCTCACCGACGGCAAAACCTTGTTCCAGGAATTTTTATATTCCCGCTTAGCCTGCCCCAAAGAAATTTCCGCACGTTTTATATCGACATGACAAGTTAAAGCGCGTTCAACAGCATCGTCTGCCGTAAGCGTCAATTTTTCCTGAGCGGATAAACCGAAAGAAAACACCGTAAATACAAAAAGTAAATTGAAAAATCTAAAACGATTCAATTTATTGCCTCCAAATATAGTTTGCTACGCTACCGCAGCGCCTATACCTAAAAGACAATCCTATATGTAGCTAGTTACAGTTGGCAAAATTAAAAACTTTATATTTTTTTGTTATAAGTTATAATTTCTAACAGAATGGACACACGCAGAAACAAAGACATCGGATTTCTTATAAAAAAAATTGACGAAAAGCTTGGAAAAAACATAAACGCAAAACTTTCTTTAGTCGGACTCACATTTGTTCAGCTGAAAGTTTTAGTTTTTGTATTCGAATCGCAATTTCAGCAGACAACGCAAAAAGAAATTGAATCCTTTCTTGAAGTTTCACATCCGACAACAAACGGAATAATCCGGCGGCTAGAAGAGAAAGAATTTCTGAAAACAGAGATAACCGTGAAAAACGGCAGAATGTCAAAAAATGTTTGCATCACAAAAAAAGGAACTGATTTTTGCAACGGCAATAAACATGACAAAGATTTATTGGAGAAAAAATTTGAAGAATGGCTCTCAAAAGACGAGAAAGACCAGCTTGCAAAGCTCCTTGAGAAAGTCTACAGAAATTTAAACGCAGACAAAATATAGACAAGCAGTAAAATACAAGACTTTGCACACAGTTTTTATACCCGCTAATTTTGAGGTTCAGTTTAGATGCCACGAAATTAACGGTATTCAGCGCCGGCTTTTTCTAAAAATTTTTCATTGAGGAATTAACATTCTGTCCGCATCAGTAATCGGCCGCAAGACTCTGCATGGATTTCCGGCAGCTACGACTCCGGACGGAATATCTTTTGTAACAACGCTTCCAGCCCCAATCACAGAGCCGCTTCCAATTTTTACGCCAGGAAGAACTGTGACTTTTCCGCCAAGCCAAACATCATCTCCAATCGTGATTGGAACAGCCTTTTCAAGCCCCAAATTCCGCTCATCGCTAACAAGAGGATGAGCAGCAGTGTAAAAACCGCAGTCAGGCCCGATAAAGCAGTTCTTTCCTATCGAGATTTTTGCGCAGTCCATAAGATAAGCGCCATGATTTATAAAAGTATGTCTTCCGATAGAGCAGTTTTTTCCATAATCTGTAATGACAGGCGAAAGAATGGTCACATTATCGCCCATATCCGGAAAAATTTTCTTCAGAATTCTGCCCCGCTTCTTGGATTTAACAGGATTTGTCTGATTCAATTTAAAACAAAGCTTTTCAGCTTTCAGCCGTTCAATCAAAAGAAACTCGTCGTTGTTCGCATCGTACAAAAGTCCCGCCTGCATTTTTTCAAGTTCGCTCATGTTTTTTTCTGATTCATTTTTCATAGCACAAAAATATTAAAGCATTTTCAATAAAAAAACACGAGGCCAGCAATAAATAGCCCCTGACTTCAAGTTTTTGATAATTTATGCAATTTTCCCCCGGCATTCAGGGTAAATACCATTAAATTATTCTCAGCTTCTTTTTTCCGGTTCGGCATAGGCTGCATAGTGGAGAATGTCGAATTCTTCCGGCACGATTTTTTCAGGAGGGCGAGATGTTCTTTTTCCCACTGTGAAAGTCTTTCGGCTGAAAGCGATGCACCTGTTCCGCGGCAGGATTTCATTCTTCCGTTCCAGGATTCCCGGGTAAAGTGAACCGGGAGTTTCCATTCTTCGTGTTTTGCAACGGTAAAATATTTTTCATATTCTGGCGGAATGGAGAGCGGCTTTAGCGTGTTGCCTTTTTCGTTCCACGCAGGATTGTATTTTAAGACAAGATTTTCTGATTTTCCTGCGATTTTGTCTTCAAACGGAAGCCAGTTCATTTCAAGAAGAAGAAGTTTTCCAGCCGGCTTTAAGATTCTTGAAAATTCTTTTGCAGCCCTTTCGTGATTAAAATACCAGTAACACTGACAGGCGGTAATTACGTCAAATGAAGACGGATTGAAGCCTGTTTCTTCTGCCGTGCGGACAAAATACTGACAGTTTTTTCCGTTTTTATCCATATTTGACAGTCGTTCCGCTTCTTTTATCTGATTTTCGGAAATGTCAATTTCTGTCCATTGTGCGCCGCATTTTTTCATAAAGCGGGGAAGAACTCCGGTTCCTGTTCCAGCATCAAGAACTTTCTGACCGTTTGTGCAAAGTCCCAGGGAAGCAATTTTTTCATAAAAGCTTTCCGGGTAGATGTTGCGGTATTTTGCGTAATCGGTGGAAGTTTTGCAAAAGTCAAAAGCTTTTCCCCCCGTCAATTTTTTCTGAAGAAATATCCATATTTTCCCCTAAAACAAAATCGCTTTTTATTTCGTAATTGAATTCTTAGGGGAAGATATTAGCACATTTTTAAGGCTTGGCGGACTACTTTCCAATCCAAGTGCTGACTTCTTTTTTCACCGTGACCGCATCTTTTTGTGCCACAGTTCCGCGGATTGAAAGAACGCTTTTTACATTCGCACCTTTCACTGCCTTCTGGATTTTTGCCTGAGTGCCGCTTGCACCGCTACCTTCGTTTGTGCAGAAAGGTTTTACGGTTTTGCCGGACAAATCAACCGCATCCAAAAAAGTGTAAACGCACATTGGAACGTTTCCCCACCAGATTGGGTAGCCTAAATAAATCGTGTCGTACTGCGAAAGGTCTGGGATTTTTGTGGAAAGCTCCGGGCGGGCATTTTCGCGAAGTTCAGTTTGGGCAATTTTTGTGGTTTCGCTGTAGCCTTCCGGATATTCTTTTACGGTTTTAAGTTCCAGGATGTCTGAGCCGGTTTGTGAAGCAATTTCTTTTGCGACTTTTGCAGTGTTGCCTTCTTTAATCACGCCCACGCCGTACTGTTCGCCGGTTTTTGAATAATAAACTACGATTGATTTTGCGTTTGCCATACTTGCTGCCATCATCATTGCTCCTAAAATTAAAATTGATTTTTTCATGGCTTTTACTCCCATAAAAAGTCAACGAACAAGTCGACTTTCTAAAGTAATTAATTCATGGC
>CAVDRA010000211.1:0-3375 GCA_963611155.1 bacterium
TGCGCTTGTCTGCGCTTTAGCCTGTGATATTCAAAGTCTGCTGAGGAGCTTTCGGAGCAAAATCTGCTGTGGCGGCTGCGGTTTCCCATGCTGAGCCGAGCTCTTTTATCATCTCCAAAATTGAAGAAAGTTTTTTCTGGTCCTGCTCAATGCTCACATTCATCAGCTCTTTGTTAAAATAAACGTAGAGCGCCATCAGATTCTGCGAGATTTCTCCGCCTTTTTCCATGTCAAGCGAAACTTGAAGCTCGTTGATAATATCCTGCGTCTTTAAAATGTGCTTTCCGAATTTTTCGATTTTGTTCGCGGGAATATTTCCGTCGTAATCGAAGCTGTTTAGCGCGGCAGAAAGCTCTTTTTCAGCGCCCTGATAAAGCATAACGATAAGCTTCCCCTGGCTGGCAGTGTTGACTGCTGTTTTCTGGTAAGCAGCATAAGGATTATTGTTAAATCCCATTTTTCCCCTCCAAAACTGGAACTTTTATTATCTGCCGGTTGTGCAGCCGGAAGATATTTATTCTTTTTGATTATCGGAATTTTAAAACTAAAAATTTAGCACGGACTTTCTCTCGAGCGCCAACTGTTTTCTTTCATTGCCTGGCCTTTTCAAGGCCGTATCCAAAACATGCCCTGCTGCTCCGGGTTCGCTCACGCTCATTGAAGGACAAAAAAAACAAAAAAAACAGGCTTTGCGGATAAAAAAAAACGCTAGCGTTTCCGGAACTTTTTCGCTTTTAATAAATCGTCCTTCAACTTTCGCCCTGCGCATCAGGCGTGGCATTTTCTTCCCGCATTCCGTTTTAAAACCGGCGAAAAAACTTTTTTGCTTTTCCAAAACAAACTTTTTCAGTATATTTAATATCGATTTTTTACATACTTTTGAGGAAAAAATGGCTGAAAACGAAAATAAAAACAACGATAAAAATAGAGATGATAAAGATCCGTACAACTTTTTTAAGCTTTCCGGCGAGCCAAACGATGACGGTTCCGGAAAAGGCAAAGGACCGAAATTTCCCTTTCTCGGATTGATGATTGCGGTTATCTGCACTTTCGCTTTCGTCAATTTGTTTTTAATTCAGAAGCCTGATTCGACAATCGATTTTTCAACTTTCGAGCAGCTTGTTGAAGACGGAAAAATCGTCAAGGTCGAAATAAATCTTAGCTCAAACCTTTTTACAGGCTACGGTTCTGAGACAGTCAAAGAGTCCAGCGGCGCAGTGTCTGAAGAAAACGGCGGAAATCTTTTTAGATTGTACCGCGGATCAAAAAATTCTTCGGCGCTTTCAAACCGCTCTGTTTATAAGACAACCGGCGTTTTGCTTGACTCATTTCTGAAGCTCCTCGAGGAAAAAAATATTCAGTATAAATTTGTGCGCGAGTCGAACAATATCCTCTTGAGCATTCTTATCAATATTCTTCCTTTTGCGATTTTGCTTGTTATTTACTTCTTCTTGATGCGCAGAATGACCGGCGGAATGGGCTCTGTGTTTGGCGGCGGAGCAAACCGCTCAAAAGCTGTTGACGAGGGAAAAGTCAAAACAAGATTTTCCGATGTCGCCGGCGTTGATGAAGCAAAAGAAGAGCTTATGGAAGTTGTGGACTTCTTGAAAGAGCCTAAAAAATACACAGATATCGGCGGAAAAATTCCTAAGGGAGTTTTGCTTGTCGGTCCTCCGGGAACTGGAAAAACACTTCTTGCGCGCGCTGTCGCAGGCGAGGCTGGCGTCCCTTTCTTCAGAATTTCCGGCTCAGACTTTGTTGAAATGTTTGTCGGCGTGGGCGCAAGCAGAGTGCGTGATTTGTTTAAGCAGGCGCGGGAAAAAGCTCCATGCATTATTTTTATTGACGAGCTTGATGCAATCGGAAAAAGCCGCGTAAACAATCTTGGTGGAAATGACGAGCGTGAGCAGACTTTAAACCAGCTTTTGGTTGAGATGGACGGATTTGACAACGAGAAGGGCGTTATCGTCCTTGCCGCTACAAACCGTGCTGACATTCTTGATCCTGCTCTTCTTCGTCCTGGCCGCTTTGACCGTCAGATTCCTGTTGAGCGTCCTGACGTTAAGGGACGCGAGCAGATTTTGCGTATTCATGCGAAAAACGTAAAACTTGAAAACGGCGTAGATTTTAACTCGATTGCCCATGGAACAACAGGCTTTGCAGGTGCGGATCTGGCAAACGTTGTAAACGAAGCCGCGCTTCTTGCCGTGCGGAACGGACGCACAAAAGTTTCCATGGAAGACTTCAACGAGGCTATTGATAAAGTCAGCATTGGCTTAAAAAAGAAAAACCGCAGCGAGAATGCGAAAGAACGCAATCTTGTCGCTTTCCACGAGACAGGACATGCTCTTGTCGGCGCTTTTACGCCTGACTATCCGCCTGTGAATAAAATCACGATTGTTCCTCGTTCAAACGGAGTCGGAGGATTCACTCAGTACCGAGAGGAAGAAGAGAGATTCTTCAAAACGAAAAAAGATATTTTGAATGAAGTTGACAGCTGCCTCGGAGGCCGCGCTGCGGAGCAGATTATGCTGGGCGAAATTTCGACTGGAGCGGCGAACGACATTCAGCGCGCAACTGATATAGTAAAAAAGATGATCACTGATTATGGAATGAGCGATAAATTTCAGAACGTGGTTCTCGGAAAAACCGGGCGCGGATACGGAGGCGATGGTCCGGAGCTGGTGCGGGAATTCAGCGAAGACACTCAGCGTTATATTGACGAGGAAATCGCGAAAATTATCAATAAGCGTTATGACTATGTTTTAGGCTTGCTTTCATCCAAAAAAGATTTGCTCGATTATATAGCGAAACGCTTGCTTGAAATCGAGACTATGACAGGAAAAGAATTCTACGAAATCATAAAGAATTCAGAGCACTGCAAAATGCTTACAGACGAGGCAAAAGCAGAAAAATCAAGTCAGGAAAATTCTCTCGGAAAAGCTGATGTCAGCTCAGAAGTTTTAGATGAAGAAAAAGAAAGTAAAAACGGTGAAGATGAGTCGGGAGTATCAAAATGAGAAAAATAGCGCTTGTTTTTCTGGCATTCGCTTCTTGCTCAGTATTTTTGTTTTCGCAGGGAATTTTGACTGCTCCGGTTTATTTTAGAAGCGTTTCTGAATACTACGGAACGATAAACGATTACGAAGCCGACATGAATATAAAGGCGAAAAATCAGAGCATGAGCGGACATGTTTCGTTCAAAAGGCCGGATCTTCTGCGGATTGATTTTACAAACCCGGAAGAGCAGGTGATTTGCTTTAACGGCGACTTGCTTACGATTTATCTGCCTGGAAGCTCCGCGATTTTGAATCAGACCGTGGACACAAATTCTTCTGCCGGAGTTCTGCTGTTTGAATATCCGTAGTATCCGTC
>CAVDRA010000212.1:0-3370 GCA_963611155.1 bacterium
ATCTTCAAAAACACCGCGCTTTGTTTCTTCAACGGCGAGTTTTGCCAGAGCACCGTGCTGGTCAAGAGCCGCAACCGAAACCTTTGCCACAATGTAATCAATTTTTTCCTGATTAAAATCAGCATAGGCAGCCAGCGCTTTCTGCGCCTTTTCAACAAGAGTGTTGATTTCTTTCTGCGGCCCAGACAATTCTTCTTTCTTTTCTTCTGCCATTTTTGGATCTCCGTAAAAATAAAAGATATGTATAATACTATCACATTTTTACAGATTCTCAATTAAAACGATTTTTTTTGCAGATTTTTTAAGGTCTAAATTCACAAAGGACTCATGACCTTAAAACATAATAGCAGGAAAAGCCCTTTTATCTCTTCTTGATTTTCAGCCTATTCTGCGAGAATTTTCTGATTTTTCAGATTCATGAAGATTTTTTGAAGCAAATTATAGCTTTCTTCGGCCGTCAAGCTTAGAAGATTGTCGAATTCTGTGTGAAACATGCGCCATGTCATCGGCATTTTCTCCTGATATTTAAAACGCTGAATCGACATATCAGCCTTGCTCTGAAAATCCGAGCCGATTTTGCAGTTCATAACCGCTTTTTCAAGATTTTTATCCGACATCAGATTTTTTAGATAAAGCTCCGCCTCATCCGCTGGCAAAAAAGTGATTGCAACCGCAGGAATTCCGCAGGCCAAAAAACCGGCATTGTCACTATAAGGAACAGGAAGCGTAATCCATGCGTCAGGAGAGGAAAGCTTTAAAAGTGCGGCAGTTCTCTGGTACAAGTTCATGAAGGACTTTTTGAATTTTGCCGATGATTTTGCATCAAGCCCTGCCCTTGCCAAAACAGCAACATTTCCGCGGCCGCACGAGTCAAAAACATAGACATCATCATTTTTTATTCCGAGACGCCGAAACAACTCCGCAAGCGCAAATGCCCCCTGAGATGAAACACCTTCCTCTCCAAGCTCTTCCCCGTCTGTAAAAAAAATTCTTATATTGTGGGCAAAGTGAGTTTTTTTAGATAAAGAAGCCGCAAAATCAGCAAGAGCAAAATTCGCAAATGAATTGTCATTCGCTCCAGGACTTCCAGAAACTCTGTCGTAATGAGAAATCACAGTCTTGATTTTAAAAGTCGGATCGTATGAAGAAGAAGGGAAATTAACGTAGATATGATTTTTTCCAGAAAGACTCACAACTGAAGTCTGAATTCCGTTTTCAGCCAAATATCCCCGCAGAAATGAAAGCCTATCACACTGCGAGGAAATATACTCTTTAAACCTCTCCACGTTGAACATAAAACAAAATTCTATCTGCTAAGAGATGACAAAGGAACGCACTGCGGAGATGTTGTCGCATTCTCAATTTCCGCAAACTGCTGCATAAGCTTTTTCTGCTCGGCAGTAAGGCGTGTCGGTATCTGCACAAGAATCTTCACATACAGATCGCCTTTTCTAAGGCCTCCAGAATAAGGAACCCCCTCGCCTTTTATTCTGAACATTTTTCCGTTTGTTGTTCCGGAAGGCAGCTTGAATTCGATTTTCTTTCCGTCAAGCGATGTTATGTTCAAGTCAGCGCCGAGAGCCGCCTGCGCAAATGTCACAGGAACGGCGCAATACAAATCTTCTCCGTCACGCTCAAAATATTCATGCTGAGACACATGAAGAACAACAATCAAGTCTCCGGAAGGTCCGCCGTTCGCCCCCGCATTTCCCATGTGAGGAATCGAAATTCTTTTTCCGTCATCAACACCGGCAGGAATTGTAAGAGTCATTTTCTTTGCGGCTTCCTGCACACCTTTTCCGCGGCAAACAGGACAAGGCTTATCGATTACAGAGCCAGCTCCGCGGCAGGTCGGACAAGTCTGAGCTACAGAGAAAAATCCGGCGCTTCTTGAAACCTGTCCCTGGCCGTGGCAAGTTGGACAAGTTTTTCTGCTTGAACCTGCAGCACCGCCGCTTCCTCCGCATGAAGAACAAGTTTCCTCATGCGAAAAACGGATCTCAGCCTTTGTTCCGTAAACAGCATCCTTGAATGCGATATTCAAGTCATAACGAAGACTTTCGCCTTGCTGAGGATCTGTCGGGGAATGTCTTCTTGAACGCGAGCTTCCGCCCATTCCACCAAAAAGATTCTCAAAAATGTCGCTGAAGCCTCCGCCCATTCCGCCGAAAATATCAGAAAAGTCATGGAAAGCATGGCTATATCCGCCAGACGAGCCTCCGCCCATTCCGTCAAGACCGGCAAATCCATACTGGTCATAAATCGGCCTTTTTTTATCATCGGAAAGAACTTCGTAAGCCTCTGTCGCTTCCTTGAATTTTTCCTCGGCTTCTTTGTTCCCCGGATTCCTGTCAGGATGATATTTTATAGCAAGTTTTCTGTAGGCTTTTTTTATCTCATCGAGCGTTGCAGTTTTTTGGACGCCCAAAACTTCATAATAATCTCGTTTTTCAGCCATTTTTGCACCTATAATGCCGGATTTTTTGATTTTCCAGCAACCTATTCTAAATAACTATCAAAAACAGGCGGGAATCTGACCAGCAAATTCCCGCCTATAATTTAAGAACAATTCTAAATAAAAATCAGCTCTGCCACAAGAATGCGGCAACGAAGAACGAAGATAATCTGCACAGTTTTCTGCGGGCAGATTATCTTCTATATAGAATTGAAAATTACAAGCAGGTAATTTTCAATTCTTGTTAGTCATGAACTTCGTAGTCAACATCGTCAGCCTTGCCCTTATCGAACTTGCTGCCGTTGTTTGAGTTTCCGGAAGCGCCTGCGTTTCCAGAGTCTGCTCCGCCGTTCGCTTGAGCGCCGGCACCAGCATTTGCTCCTGCCGCGCCAGCCGCGCCCTGCTGCTTATAAACTTCTTCTGCAATCTTGTAAGAAGCCTGTTTCAAAGCCTCAGTCTTTGACTTAATATCTTCAGTGTTTCCGCCTTCGATTGCTTTCTTCAAATTTGCAACAGCATCTTCGACCTTCTGCTTTTCAGCTCCGTTTATCTTGTCGCCCAGGTCTTTGAGGCTCTTTTCTGTCTGATAAACAAGGCTGTCAGCTTCGTTCTTGACGTCGATTGCTTCGCGCTGTTTCTTGTCTTCGTCTGCGTGAGCTTCCGCATCTTTTACCATGCGGTCAATTTCTTCCTTGCTAAGACCAGAAGAAGAAGTAATCTGAATGTGCTGTTCCTTGCCCGTGCCCATATCCTTTGCAGAAACGTGAACAATGCCGTTTGCATCAATATCGAATGTAACTTCAATCTGCGGCACTCCGCGTGGAGCTGCAGGAATTCCGTCGAGGTTAAAGTTGCCGAGAGTTTTGTTTTCGCTTGCCATTTCGCGTTCACCCTGCAATACGTGGATTGTAACTG
>CAVDRA010000213.1:0-3361 GCA_963611155.1 bacterium
GCACTGCGATTGTAACGTCCTCGCCGTCTTTTCCGAAGCGATTCCATCCCTGGCCTTCACCGCCGTTCTGGGCCTTAAAAAATCTTTTGAAGCGAATGTTTGAAAGCGTTTTTACATTTCTTTTTACGCAGAAAATAACATCGCCGCCTTTTCCGCCATCGCCGCCGTTTGGTCCGCCCATCGGAATATATTTTTCACGGCGAAAAGAAACACAGCCGTTTCCGCCCCTTCCAGACCAAACTTCAATTATCGCCTCATCTGCAAATTGTTTCATAATATTTCCATTATACAAATATACAAAAAAACCCGGAAACAGTAACACTGAATCCGGGCTGATTTCTACCGAATGTAAAACTTATGCGTTCACAGGAACAACAGAAGCATATTTTCTGTTGTTGCGCTCGTGGAATTTTACAACACCGTCAGCTGTTGCAAAAAGTCCGTCATCTCCAGCTTTCTTTACATTGTCGCCAGGGAAGATTTTAGTTCCACGCTGTTTTACAATGATTGAACCTGCTGTAATAGCCTGTCCACCATAAACTTTTACGCCCAAATGATTCGGATTTGAACGGCGTCCGTTTTTCGCGCCGCTACCACCTTTACTGCGTCCCATATTAAGCCTCCGCTATTCTTTCAGTTTATTCCCGCTCGGCTTTTATTTCTCTGAAACTCACGTTGTCAGGAAAATCTTTTGCCAAAGAGCCAATTCCATTTTTTATAAAATCGGCCGCATATTTTAGGCGAATTTCCGTCTCCAGATTTTCGTCTTTTGCCTCCACCGAGAATGCGAGATTTCCCCGTGTAGCAGTTTCCGCCACCAACGAAACATTTTCCATGTGTGAAAGAACTTGCATTGAAGTCCTCAGCAATATTGTAACTGCTGAGCAAACAATGTCTGTTCCCTTCTTAGAAAAACAAGCGTGCCCGTTAGCTTCACATTTCTTTAACACACCGTTTTTGCCATAGGAAAGTGTTACGACAGTCATCTTCTAAAATTAGAGAGTGATGTCCTTAACACGGATATCAGTATAGTTCTGTCTGTGTCCATGCAAGCGGTGATAATCTTTCTTGCTCTTGTATTTGAAAACAAGAACCTTTCTGTCGCGCCAAGCGTGATCAACAACAACGCTAATTTTTGCGCCCTTAACGTATGGAGAGCCAACTGTTACTTTGTCGCCATCGCTAACCAAAAGAACTGAGTCGATTTCAATTTCTGTGCCATCTTCTGCGTCGATCTTGTCAACAGCGATTACAGCATCTTTCTCAGCCTTGTACTGTTTGCCTTTGTATTCAAAAAGTGCGTACATATAAAACCTCTTAATCGCCGGGAAGTGTAACGGCAACTCCTTCGGCTAAACTAAAAATATGAGTGAAAAATATTATCAAATTTCTTTAAATCAAGTCAAGACAAAAAAAACGGCGGCATATTTTTGAAGTTCGCTTCATTTTTCCGCCGCCGCTTGCCTATATTGTCATAAAAACATTAGTCCAGCTTGTATTTTCCTGTGGAAATCGTGTGTCCGTTAGAATAAACGTCAAACCAGATTTCCCTGTTCTGGGTCAAGTCAAGAGCAGCATAGAATTCCTGAACATTCTTGACTTTTTTATCGTTCACCGCAGTGATTACGTCTCCATTTTGGATTCTTAAAGCCGCCGCCGGAGATTTTTCAAGAACGCTGTTCACAACAACTCCTTTCACCTTGGAATCAGTGATTTCAAGCCTTTCCTTCAGCTTGTCGCTCAAAGGAGAAACTATGAATCCTGGCCAAAGCTTTGAATTGTCGGCAGAAACCTTGTCAGTGCGCTCCTCGATTTTCACTTTTAGATTTATTTTCTTTCCGGAGCGCAAAACTGTGAATTCCGCAACTTTGTCAGCTGGAAGATAGCCCACTTCCCGCATAAGCTCATTCTGGGATTTCACTTCTTTTCCGTTAATCGCAACAATGTAGTCGCCTGCCTGGATTCCGCCCTTAGCAGCAGGAGAGCCTATGAAAACCTGCGAAGCAAACGCGCCGTTCTGGCCTTTTACGCCAAGCTCATCCTTGTAGTCGTCGTTGATTTCAACAAGCGAAACGCCAAGCCAGCCGTAAGTAATTTTTCCCTTTGAAACAAAATCATCGATCGCTTTTTTTACAGAATTGATTGGAAGAGCGAAGCCAAGACCAACGCTTCCGCCGCTTGAAGAAGCAATCCAAGTGTTGATTCCGATTACCTCCCCATAAATATTAACAAGAGGACCGCCTGAATTTCCCTGGTTTATTGCCGCGTCAGTCTGGATAAAATCATTCATGTTTCCAATCTGATCTCCGCTCCGTCCTGTCGCGCTTACAATTCCCTGAGTGACCGACTGGCTGTAGCCCAAAGGCGCTCCCATCGCCAAGCAAATATCTCCAGTCTGAACCTTGTCGCTGTCTCCAAGAACCGCTACTGTAATGTTAGAATCTTTCTTAGCCTCAAAAGAAACAAGAGCAATATCCTGCCTCTCGTCGTGGCCGATCAGCTTTCCGTTGAACTCCTGTCCGTCGTTCAGCTTTACTTTTATATCAGTCGCTTTTCCGGCAACATGGTTATTTGTAAGAACGTAAACAGTGTTTCCGTCTCTTCTGACAATCACGCCAGAACCAAGGCCTTTTTGCTCAAGCTCGCGCTTATTGTTTTTCTGATTCTGATTTGGCTGCCCGAAAAAGAAATCGAACGGCCAGCCGTCAAAAGGATTTACAGTCTCCACCTCAGTTTTTTCTGTGATGTCAATCTCAACTACAGACGGCAGAACGCCAGAGCTTACCGAGCGGAAAGAATCCTGAAGAGCCTCGACAACTTTCAAGGACTCAGACGAAATTGAAACAGCCGGAGCCTTTGTGTCAGCAAAAGCAGTGTCGGCAGTCCCCTTTACCTCGACCGCCTTGCAAGAAATTGAAAGCGCGCCGAAACCAACCGCGCAGGCTGCGATCCCGGCAAAAACACCTTTAGTTATTTTTTTCATATCCGTTTCCTCCAAAAAGAGAAATAAAAATCTAACGCGGAAACGCTTTTCGTGTCAAAAAAAATATAAGCGTATTCCAATGTCATCATAAAATATAATCAAATTTTGGAGGAATGGTTACAAAAAGTTAGCAGACCAAATCGTCGCAAGCTGTAAGAATTTCAGTGTGGTCGTCAAAAACCGCAACCGTATGCTCCTCGTGGCAGCTCCATTTTCCGTCAGCAGTCAGGACAGTCCAGCCGTCTTTCGCTAAATCAACTTTTTCAGTTCCAAGATTTATCATCGGCTCAATCGCAAGAACCATTCCCGCCTGAATCCGCGGATTCGGACCTGAGCAAGGATAATTCGGAATGCTAGGATCCTCATGAACATCGAGTC
>CAVDRA010000214.1:0-3346 GCA_963611155.1 bacterium
TGTGCGCGCATTGTATCCAATGCCCTTCTTTTCGTTCTTTGCTTTTTCTGCAACGACTGCGCCGTCAATTCCTGCATTTTCTGCAATCTGGCGGATAGGCTCTTCGAGGGCACGGCGTACAATCTTGAATCCGACTTTTTCGTCGTCTGAAAGACCTGCTGCTGCTTCGTCCGTGAGGGCTGTTGCGGCTTCAATCAGTGCAACTCCACCGCCCGGAACGATTCCTTCTTCGAGGGCTGCGCGGGTAGCGGCGAGTGTGTCTTCAACACGGAACTTCTTTTCTTTCATTTCTGTTTCTGTGATTGCGCCGATGTTGATTACTGCAACTCCGCCTGAAAGTTTTGCAAGGCGTTCCTTGAGCTTTTCCTTGTCGTAGTCAGAAGTTGATTTTTCAATCTGAGCCTTGATTTCTGCAACGCGGTCTGAAATTGCTTTCTTGTCGCCTGCTCCGTCAACGAGGATTGTGTTGTCTTTGTCAATCTTTACAGACTTAACCTGACCGAGCTGGCTGATGTCTGCCTGTTCAAGCTTGAGTCCGAGTTCTTCAGTGATTACAGTTCCGCCTGTCAGGATTGCGATGTCCTGGAGCATGTCCTTTCTTCTGTCGCCGAAGCCCGGTGCCTTTACTGCAACACACTTCAATGTTCCGCGGATAGAGTTCAAGACGAGGGTTGCAAGCGCTTCACCGTCCATGTCTTCGCAGATGATTACGAGCGGTTTTCCTGTCTGGGCAACTTTTTCAAGCAGAGGGAGAAGGTCTTTCATTGAAGAAATCTTCTTGTCGTGAATCAGGACGTATGCATCGCTGTAGTTGATTTCCATTCTTTCGCGGTCAGTTACGAAGTATGATGAAATGTAACCGCGGTCAAACTGCATTCCTTCTACGGTTTTTACAGTTGTGTCCATGTTCTTTGATTCTTCAACTGTGATTACGCCGTCTTTTCCGACCTTTTCGATTGCGTCAGCAAGAATTTTACCGATTTCAGGGTCGTTGTTGGCAGAAACTGTCGCAACGTGGGTGATGTCTTCCGAGCCTTTTACTGCACGGCTGTTCTTTTTGATTTCTGCAACTGCAACTGCAACTGCCTTGTCGATTCCGCGCTTTACTTCAATCGGAGTAATTCCTGCGGCAACAGATTTAAGTCCTTCCTTTACGATTGCGTATGCGAGAACTGTAGCGGTTGTAGTGCCGTCTCCTGCAACGTCGTTTGTCTTTGAAGCGACTTCCCTTACGAGCTGAGCGCCCATGTTCTCAAACGGGTCTTTGAGTTCAACTTCCTTGGCAACGCTTACACCGTCTTTTGTGATAGTCGGTGCACCGAATTTTTTGTCGAGCATTACAAGACGGCCGCATGGACCGAGCGTAACTTTTACGGCGCGGGCAATCTGTTCAACACCAGAAAGCATCTTCTTGCGCGCATCTTCATTGAAAATCAACTGTTTAGCCATTCTAATATATCTCCTATAAAATTTTGCAAAGAAAAACATCGGGCTGTCTTCCAGCCGTCAGATTCTACAGATAAAAATATAAAAACATGGTTCAAACGGCAAGAAAAATAATAAAAAAAATAATTTTCAGAAAGTCTAAAATAATGAGCGACAAACCGCAGTTTTTGGCAGACACGCAGTAGGGATTGTAGCCGCGCCCCAGGCATTGTACGACATTCTGCCGCAGCAAGAAATGCATCGCATTTTTTACGGGATTACAGTCTTTAGCGCCGTCCTCCATTGCACAGATTTTTAGTTGAAAATAGCAACGAAACGGCGGAAAGCCCGGCGACACAATCTTGCGACGACTGCCCGGATAAAAATTCCTAAACAAATTTTCTTCTTTTTGATTCTTACTTCGCATAAAAATTAAAATGTGCTAAATTCCTTCCATGCAAGAAAAACAAAGAGCCGCCAATAACAGAACGCTTACTTTACGGCCAGACGAAATAGAATACTTAAAGTCAAAATTACTTACAGAGAAAAATATTGAAGGCGCAACGGACATTGTCAATAAAACGCTTAACGGTGACATTTTACAAATGCTAAAATTTGTTCCTGACGAGTTTGCAGATTTAATCATTATTGACCCGCCTTATAATCTTACAAAAAACTTTAACGGTTTGCAGTTTAATTCACGCTCTCAAGAAAGCTACGACGAATATTTGGAAAGCTGGTTTCCTTTAGTTTGCCAGAAATTAAAGCCTTCCGGCTCGCTTTACATCTGCGGGGACTGGAAATGCACTTCTTCTTTACAGCGGGCGGTCGAAAAACAGCTTACGATTCTTAACAGAATTACATGGCAGAGGGAAAAAGGAAGAGGCGCAAAGTCTAACTGGAAAAACGGAATGGAAGACATCTGGTTTGCGGTAAAAGACCCGAACAACTATTATTTTAATGTCGAAGCCGTAAAAATAAAACGAAAGGTTTTAGCGCCTTACAAAACCGACGGAAAAGCAAAAGACTGGAACGAAACTTCCGGAGAAAAAGTCCGATTAACTTATCCTTCAAACTTCTGGGACGACATTTCAATTCCTTTCTGGTCCATGCCTGAAAACACCGACCATCCGACTCAAAAAAGCGAAAAACTTTACGCAAAACTGATTCTGGCTTCTTCTAAAGAAGGCGACATTGTTTTTGACCCTTTTTTAGGCAGCGGAACTGCAAGCGTTACTGCAAAAAAGCTCAACAGAAAATACTGCGGAATTGAATTAAACGAAGAATACTGTCTCCTTGCAGAAAAACGCCTCGAACTTGCAGAAAAAGACAAGTCAATCCAGGGCTATTTTGACGGAGTTTTCTGGGAAAGAAATTCACTCGAAGTTCAGCACAAACTCCAAAAATCCATGCTATAATAAACGCAGTTTTTTAGGGGTTCCATGAAGGTTTTTCAGCTTGAATATTTTTGTGCGGCAGCGCGTCTTCATTCGACAACAAAGGCTGCCGCAGAGCTTTTTGTTACTCAGCCTGCAATTTCTAATTCGATTAAAGAACTCGAAAAAGAATTTTCAATAACGCTTTTTAACCGCAGCAAAACTCCTCTTTCGCTCACAAAAGAAGGCGAGCTTTTTTATCAGAAAGCAATTCACCTTGTCGGCGAATACAACCAGACCGTAAAACAATTTTTTGACATTTCGCAGACTGTTTCCACGGTAAAAATCGGAATTCCTCCTCTTTTAAGCACGATTTTTTTTCCGGAACTTTTTGATTCCTTTAAGAAACAATATCCGGACATTCCAGTTGAACTTTTTGAATACGGTTCAATCCGCGCCGCAAAAATGGTCCGCGACGGTTTTTTAGACATTGCCCTCGTAAACATGCATTTCTACGATATAGACAAACTCAATTTCCTTGTTTT
>CAVDRA010000215.1:0-3330 GCA_963611155.1 bacterium
CTCCATTTTCTTAAATGAAAAATTTGAACTTTTAGTAAGATTAAACCTCCGGTTTAAATGCATAAATTAAAAATATTATGTATCTTTTGTTAAAAAATCATGTTTTTTTGATTTATACTGATATTGAAGAAGAGTTGTGTTTTTGTTTGTTTAAAATATAGCTTTTTTATACAAAATATTGCTTAAAAATAAGAAAAATGAGCAAAGTATAATGTGTGTTTTGTATAAAATAAGATTCTTTTTAAGAATATTCTTTTGTTTTGAAAAATAGCGCTGGAGTCTTTTTTCTTTAATTAATGTGCGGAATTTTTATAATTTTTGATTTGTTTTATAAAAAAGTGAAATCAGACTTTTTATAAAGTTTTTTCTTGCCGGGGACATTTGCTCGCAACCTGTGTCCGAAAAAAAATTGAACGGCCGTTTTTTCATCAGAAAAAATCATTCTTCGCTATATGTTTTTCCCTGAAAAATTCGGAATTCTCTAAACGTTTTTTTTTTGATAAACTTTCGGAATGAAAATTACGCCTGACTACACAGTTATTTATAATGATGACGATATTGTTGTCTTGAACAAGCGTTCCGGACTTTTGATTGCGGCGGACCGCTATGACGAAGAAGCGCCGCGCCTTGATGTTCTTGCGGAAAAAGAATTCGGCAAGCTTTATGCGGTTCATCGAATCGACAAAGACACTTCCGGCTGTGTAATCTACGCGAAAAATTCTGACGCGCACAGAAATTTGTCAATGCAGTTCGAGAACCGCGAGGTTTTGAAGATTTATCATGCGCTGGTTTACGGGCATCCTCTCTGGGAGGAAAATCATGTCGAAAAAAAGCTGCTTGTAGACGGCGATCCGCGCCACAGAACTGTTCTCAATGCAAAATACGGGAAAATCGCAGTCACGGATTTTAGAAATCTTGGAAGCTGCGGGCCTTTCAGCTGGATTGAGGCAAGACCCCATACAGGCAGAACGCATCAGATCCGCGTTCATTTGCAGTCTCTTGGAATTTCTATCGTTTGCGATCCTTTGTACAGCGGAAATCAGCATCCTGTTTTGCTAAGCGAGATAAAAAGAAAATGGAACGGAAATCCTGACGAGGAGAGGCCTTTGCTTAGCCGTCTTGCTCTTCATGCGTATAAGCTTACGCTTTCGCATCCGAAAACAGGCGAGAAAATGACTTTTACAGCTCCTTATTCAAAAGATATGGAAGCGACGCGAAAGCAGCTTTCTAATATTTTTAATGTTGACCCGCTGGAAGAAGGAGCGGAATGAAAAAACTTTCCGCGTTTCTGCTGGCTTTTACGATTCCTCTTTCGGTGTTCGCGCTGGAAACCGGTGATTTTTCGCTTTCCGCGGAGCCTTTGTTCGGCTTTAAGTCCGGGCAGGTTGACGAGTTTGTTTTTTTGAAAAAATCAAATTATGACAGCGACAAGCTTAGCGAGCTGAACTGGGAAATAAGCCATGAATGTTATGCGGGAATAAAGCTTAGCGGCGGATTCAGAAATATTTTTGTGGAGACTTCTTTTTGCGTTGGAATTCCGTCGAAAACCGGGCTCATGAAAGATTCCGACTGGATGAATCTTGTGAAAAGCGGCGCGGAAAATTATCAGTACAAGACAAATTATTCTGAAAGCGGCAACCTCCTGAAATATGATTTTTCTTGCGGATTGAAAGCCGGATATTTATTCCGCCTGCCAAAGGTGAAATCCCTGAAAACTTGTGTAAAGCCGTTTTTGGGATTTCAGTTCAAAAACATAAAATTTGAAGGCGATGGCGGAACTGCGTGGTACGGCGCGGCGATTGAAAACGGATACTATGCGAAATGGAACGACTGGGAAAATCAGTCTGCAGCTTCCGGCTCGCTTTCCGGAAAAGTGATTTCGTATCAGAGAAAATCCTCCGTCTTTTGGGTCGGCGCTGATTCCGAATTTGAATTTCTGGATGATTTTTCTTTTTTTGCAGGATTCAAGATTTCGCCTTATCTTTACTCCGAGTCTATGGACCGCCATTTTTTGACCGGCACTGATTATCTTGATGTGACACCAGGATTTTTTGCGGCTTTTGATTTTTCGCTCGGCGCCGGATATAAAATCACGGCTCGGCAGATGATTTGCCTTAGCGCAGAATATTTTTATATGCGTTGCTTGCGTGGCGACGATTACACAAAATCAAGCTCGCAGAAAAATTTTTCGGCAAGCGGAAAAGCTTCAGATGTTGACGGCGGGGCCGCGGAGCGCTGTTTTTCAATTTCGCTTTCGTGCAGATTCAATTTCCTCTGATTTTTTTGCTCCTATTTTCCAAAATGACAAAAATTGATAAAATGTCAGTTAAAAATCGATGAAAACAGGAGTGGCATTTTATGAATAATCTGGTTGCCCTTTGCGCTGTCGGCGCGGAAAAAATACTTGGAAACGAACTGAAGCTTCTTGGATATAAATTGAACGGAAACGCGCCTGGCCGTGTTTTTTTTCTTGGCGATGATGATGCGCTTTTTCGTGCGAATCTTTGTTTGCGGAGCGCAGACCGCGTTTATCTTGAAATTTCCCGCTATCATGCGGAAGATTTCGACGAGCTTTTTGAAGGTGTCTATGATGCTCCGTGGCAGGATTTTTTCAAGAAAGATACAAGAGTTGTGGTTGACAAGGTTAGAACCTACAAGTCAAAGCTCAATTCGGAGCATGCTGTCCAGGGAATTGTCCTGAAGGCGATTTATAAAAAGCTCAGTGATGTGTGGCGGATGTCGTCAATGCCGGAAACCGGAGAGGAAAGCGATGTAAGAGTATTCATCACGGAAAACGAGGTTCAGCTTTGCCTTGATTTGAGCGGGCTTCCGCTTCACAAGCGTGGCTACAGAACCGAAGGCGGAGTTGCTCCTTTGCGCGAGACAACAGCCGCTGTAATGCTTCAGCTTATGCTCTGGAAAAGAAAAACGCCTTTCCATGACCCGTTCGCCGGCTCTGGCACTTTGCCGATTGAAGCGTGCTTGTATGCCCATAATGTAGCTCCAGGATTTGGGCGAAGATTTGCCATTGAAAATTTGCCGATTTTCAATGCTGAGCGTGCCCGCCGGATAAAAATTGCCGAGGCGCAGAAAATCCGGACTGATGTTGAGTGCAGAATCAGCGGAACAGATATTGACGCGGCCGCAGTTGACCGCGCCAGAAAAAATGCCGAGCATGCTTGCGTAATGGCAGGGCGCGCGCTTCAGATGATTGGCTCCGATGCGAAAATTGAGAGGCCTACCTTTGACGTGTCTTCATTCAAGGACTTGAAAGCGCCTTACGAGGAAGGAATGATAATCTGCAATCCTCCTTACGGAGAGCGTCTCGGA
>CAVDRA010000216.1:0-3330 GCA_963611155.1 bacterium
CAGCGTATCACAATACCGCTTGTTCGTTTTACTTTTTTATCATGCCTCCCTTTTTGATATGTGTGTTTTGCTGTTAGAGCTTGTTTCCGCAGTTCGGACAGAATTTTGTTCCGGAGGAAACAGAGGTTCCGCAGCGCGGGCAAGATTTTCCCTGAACTGCATTATTTAGGTCTTCTACGCCTTTTAGGCTTGCGCCGCAAACCGCGCATCTTTTTGCGTTGATGTCGTTGTCGCGGCCGCAGACTGGACACGGATTGTAAGGATCGCCGCAGAAAGGGCAGAATTTTGACGTTGAAGGATATTTTCTGCCGCATCGTGAGCAGAAAATTTCGTTTTTCATGTTGATTGGAGAACTTGCGCTTCCGTGGCTTGCGAAAAATCCGCCTGAATTTTGCGCAAAGTTTCCTGTTCCTGTAGGAGACATCATTGCGGAGCCGAGACCTGCGTTTCCGCCAAGTCCGCCGCCCATCATCATTGCGGCTCCCATCATTCCGATTCCGCCGCGCGAGTTTTCAACTGCGTTGTTTACGGCGTCAAAGCTTTGTTTCTGCTGCCATGTGTAGCCGGCGATATTTTGCGCGCTTCTTTCGCTCATTGCGTCGGAAATTTTCCGGCCTTCTGCGGTTGAAGTGTCGATGTCAACTGATGTCACATAAAATCCTGTCAGCTCAAATCCGTATTCGTTCCAGAACTGCTTAAGCGGTTCAGAAAGAAAGTTTGAAAGCTGATCAAGATATGCTGAAATCTGCATGATTCCAACGCGGTTTGCTGTCATGTAGGAAACTATTGTGCTGTTTGTTTTTGCGATTAACGGTCCTATAAAATGGTTGGTGAGCTGCGCTGAATTAAATTCTGTTAGAGTGCCGACGAGCTTGACGAGAAATTTTTCTGCGTCCTGAACTTTTAATCCGTAGCGTCCCTTTGAAACAATCGGAAGCATTTGTCCGTAGTCAGCGTCCATTATTTTGACGGGTGCCGTTGTCCAGTCGATTGTCAGCGGCGCCGCTTTGTTTACAAACCAGACTTCGGCTGTGAAAGGATTTTTTTTGCCGAACGGAATGCCATATAGATTTCTTAAAATGGGAAGGTTTTCAGTTGAAAGAGTGTGTTTTCCAGGTCCGAATTTGCCTAAGATTTGCCCTTTTGAAAAGAATACAGCTTCCTGGCTTTCGCGGACAATCAGCTGTGTTCCTGTGCTTAAATTCTCTTGCGGGTATTTCCATGCGAAAATACTGTTGGTTTGCGGCTGCCATTCAACCACATCAATAAAAGCCATTAAAAAACTCCTTCTAAAATGCCTGTTTGCCGCGAGGCTGATGATAGCTAAAATTGCACCTATTAAAAGCAACGTTTGAACAAACTTCGGCGATAAAACACATGAGAATGTTTTTGTCACACTGGCATTTTGCTTTTTATATTTCTTATAAAAAATAGAAATTACTTATTTTTTTTATTTTATTGCTGGAATTGTGTAAGTTCAAGGAAAACTTAAATGAAAAAGTCTTTTGGTTTGTGTCCGAAAGGAAACCGGGCATTGGCTTTTTACACAGACCAATTTTATTTTGACAAATTGACGATTTTTGTCAAAACAGATAGCATAATAAATATTGAAGAGAAAGCGTTAGGGATTGAAAGGGCACGGAGTGTTCTCGGACATCATGTTCTGAAAGGAAGAAATTTTCCGCGGAATTTCCGGTGAAAAATTTTACTTGCGGAGATTTTCTGCGGAAATGATGTTCGAGAATGGAGGCGAAGGCCGGAACCCTGAAAAGCCCGGCGGCGAAGCCGCAACGCCCAAATTATAAGGAGAAAACAATGGCTATTATTAAACCGATGATTCGCTCGAACATTTGTATCAATTCGCATCCGCTTGGTTGCGCTCAGGATACAAGAAATCAGATTGCTTACGTTGTTGAACAGAAAAAAAAGCGCGGAACAAAGACTTTTGAAGAGGGCGGATACGCTCCTAAAAATGTTCTTGTTCTCGGCTGCTCTACAGGATATGGTCTTGCAAGCCGGATTGCGGCTGCTTTTGAGTTTGGCGCTGACACAATCGGAGTTTCTTTTGAAAAGGAAGCTACTGAAAAAAAAGCTGGAACTCCGGGATTTTATAACAACCTTGCTTTCGACAAGGAAGCTTTGAAAGCTGGATTGAAGTCAAAAACATTCAATATGGACGCTTTTTCAGACGAGTGCAGAAAGACAATCATTGACGAGGCTAAAAAACAGGGAATTAAATTCGACCTTATCGTTTATTCTCTTGCGTCTCCAGTGCGCACAGACCCTGAAACAAAAATTATGTACCGCTCTGTAATCAAGCCGATCGGAACAACATTCTCAGGTCCGTCTCTTGATATGATGACAGGGAAAATCACGATTCAGGAAGCGAAACCGGCTGAAGGCGACGATGTTCCGAACACTGTTAAGGTAATGGGCGGCGAAGACTGGGAAAGATGGATTAAGCAGCTTAAAGAAGCGGATGTTCTTGCTGATGGAATACGCACAGTCGCTTATTCTTACATCGGACCAAAATACAGCCATCCGATTTACCGCGACGGCACAATCGGAGCCGCAAAAAAAGACTTGGAAGCTCGCGCGCACAACATCGACAGTTCTTTGAAAGATTTGAACGGAGCGGCTTACGTTTCTGTGAACAAGGGGCTTGTAACACGCTCTTCAGCGGTCATTCCGATTATCGCGCAGTATCTTGGCGTTTTGTTCAAGATTATGAAGGCAAACGGAACCCATGAAGGCTGTATCGAACAGATGGAGCGTCTTTTTGCTGAAAGACTTTACACTGCAGACAAGAAAGTGCCTGTTGACGAGGATAACAGAATCCGTGTTGATGACTGGGAGCTTGATGCTGCTGTTCAGGCTAAGGTTGACGAATTTATGCCGAAAGTAACCGAGGAAACTGTGAACGAATACTGTGACTTGGCAGGACTCCGCCACGACTTCCTTATGATTAACGGCTTTGATGTTCCTGGTGTTGATTACAGCAAAGAAATCGAAGACATGAGCAAAATTGACTAGCCTGTAGTTTTTGTCTATTGGCTTATAAAAAAAGCAGCTGGATTTTGGAGCGGGGCTCCACACCGGCTGCTTTTTTTTGCGCTAACTGAATCGCTGCTGTTTAATATGTGTGCGGTAATCATGATTCAGAAAAGCGCGCGTTTTGCGAAAATCAAGCAAAGTCTGTTATCTGGCTGTTTCGGAAAGTCTCAGCCGCCGTGTTTGCTTTTTTTTTGCCTTAGTTCTTAGGAAATTTGGTCTCGAATTCCTGAAGAACTTTTTCCGGAGCCGGCTTTGCGTCAACATCGACAAGGTTTC
>CAVDRA010000217.1:0-3321 GCA_963611155.1 bacterium
TTGCTTTCTAAAAACCGCCATAATGCCAATGGATTTTTTCATAACGGATTTTTTTCCGGATTTTTTTCCGGATTTCAGCTGCGGGAACCGGCAGGCGATTTTCAGGAATTTTTTTTCAGATCTTCAGGTGAATTGATTGAGGAAAGCATTCAGTCTCCTTAGACAGATAGCAACTTTTCTTTCAAAAAGGCAAAAAAAAAAGACCGCAAACATCGCGGTCTCTTTTGACAAAGAACAATAGCCTTTCAAGCTAAAAGCCGTCAAACTATTTCTTATGTCTGTTTCTTCTAAGCATCTTCTTGCGTTTATGAGTCGCAATCTTCTGACGCTTTCTTTTCTTTCCACAAGGCACGATGGCACTCCTTAAATCACAAAACTGTGAAAAATATTATATCTAAAGCCGTCCTTTCGTCAAGGGCAACCCAATATACCGATTTTATTTTTCTTCGATTCTCCGGTACTGAATCTGACCTGTAAAGAGCTGTTTTGCGGCCAAAGAAACAACTTTTCCGTCATTTTGTTCAATGAGCGGATCTTTTATCATTGCAAGCTGGTAAGCACGCCGGCTAGCGGCAACAGTCGCTTCGTAAATGTTTCCATAAAATTTTACAGTGTCTTCCAAAGGAAAAATCATATCAGCTATCCCCTTACAGTTAGTTCGGACATTCTATGCCGATTAAAAATCTCTGTCAATATATCTTTTTTTTGATTCAGCCATGATACAGTCTGTCCGCTATTTTCAAAATTTCTGTTCAAATATAAACTAATCCGCTATGCGCAACATTTCTTTTCCAGCGCTGATTTTAAGCGTTCAAATTTCAGGCGAAAGCAACAGGAGCGTAATGTTTTTCTCAAAGGAAAAAGGAATATCCTACGCGACTCTCTACGGAGGTCCAAAATCAAAACTGCGCTCGCTTGTCTCTCCAATGAATTCCGGAATTCTATATCTTTATAAAGACGAGTCAAAAAAACAAGCAAAAATAACCGATTTCGATGTGAAAAAATATCATCTGTCGTTCAGGGAAAATCTTTTTAAAACATGGGCCGCAAATCTGGCATCTGAAATTCTGCTGAAGACAAAGTGCGCAGGAAGCTACGAGCAAAGCTGGATTATCGCAAACGGATTTTTAGACGGAATGGATCTTTCATCAGAAAAGGTTGCCAGGCTCGGGCTTCTCCGTTTTTTGTGGCGCTATCTAGATCTGCTTGGGGTCAGGCCGAACACAAAAAACTGCTGCCAATGCGGAGAATCGCTTCACACTAGAAAATTTTCAGGCGAATCTCTATCATTAAAATACAAATATGACAACCTGAACAACGGCTTCATCTGTCCTGACTGCGCAATCACGCAAAATTTCCACGAAAACGCTTCCGCATTCTCGCTTGGAAAAGCCGCCTTGACTTATCTTGAGGCGGTCGCAAGTCTTCCGCCGGCGGAATCAAGAAAAATCGCAATCGGTCCGGTTTCTTTTCAGGAAATAAAGACTTTTGTGTATTTTCTGTCAGAGCAGGCATGCGGCTCAAAATTAAAGTCAATGAGCTCAGGAATCGGAATCTTATGATTTTTGTAATTTAAAATTTTTCTGCGGCAATTTATAAATGCAGAAAAATCAAAAAAATTGGGAACAATATGAAAAACTGGCATAAAAAAAATATCACGCGCGCTGATGTCGGAGCGATTTTCGACAGATACAAGGTGAATGCGCTCACAGCCGCTATTCTTGCGCGAAGAGGACTGACCGACGGAAAAAATGTCCAATTCTTTCTTGAGGATGATCTTCGCTTCATGCATAATCCGTTTCTTTTTTCAAATATGGAGGATGCTGTCGATAGAATTTTGCAGGCTCAGGAAGAACAGGAAAAAGTTCTGATTTTCGGAGACCGTGATGTTGACGGAATCACTTCCACGACAATTCTCTACAATTATCTTTGCTCGCTTGGAATCGATGTCCGCTGGCGTCTTCCGAGAGGAAACGAGCCTTACGGCCTGAACAAAAACGCCGTTGACGATTTTGAAAAGGAATTCGGCTCTTTAATAATTACTGTTGACTGCGGAATTTCAAACACCGATGAAATCGCCTACGCCAGCGAAAAAGGAATGGACGTTATCGTTCTTGACCATCATACGCCTCCAGAAACAATTCCTTCGCCTGCAATCATCGTGAATCCGAAATGCGAGGACTCGGGCTACCCTTTCAAGGATATTTCAGGCTGCGCAGTCGCATACAAGGTCATAACAGCGCTCAGATTCGCCCATTCGGAATTTTACAAGAACGAAATCGCGCTTCTTTCGGCAGTCCAAGATTCTGAAAATCCTGAAAACTGCAAGATTGACGTAATAAAGACGGAAAACCTTGTAGAAAAAAAAAGCCTTTCCATAAGCGTTAAAAAAGGGACTCCAGTCTCACAGACAAAGCTCCCTGATTTTTTGAAAGGCCAGCAGATTTTTGTCTGGGATGAAAAAGCTACGTCTTCAATTTTGCGGGGAACATTCGGAAACGGGGCGGAATTCAATTTTATGGATTTGCGTCCGCAAGCAGCGAAAATCTTTCCGGCGATTTCAAACGCCTCAATTTCACAGCTAAAAGCAAATTCCAAGCTCGCGCGCTACAATCCTGAGCTTAACTCCGAAATAAAAGGTTTCTACAATATTTTTGTCACTCTGATAAATGCTCAAATTTCAAGACAGCATCCGGAAAACGCGAAGGCGGACGAAAACGAACTGCAGCTTGTGGCGCTTGCGGCGCTTGCGGATATTATGCCGCTAAAAAACGAGAACCGGATTTTTATAAGAAACGGAATCGCCTCGATAAATGCAGGGCACGCGCGTCCGGGGCTAAAAGAGCTTTTGTCTCTACAAGGGCTTCTTGGAAAAAGGGTGAATGCGGCAGATCTTTCATGGAACATAAATCCGGCGCTCAACGCGACAGGAAGACTCGGCCAGCCGGAAATCGGAGCGGAGCTTTTCCTTGAAAAAAACGCTGAAGAAAGAATGAATACAGCAAAAAAAATCATCGCGATGAACAACACGCGCAAACAGCTCGGAAACGAGGGCTGGAACTACGCAATTGAGTCAGCCGGGAAAAGCATTGAAAAATATGGGGGAAAACTTTGCGTTGTCATCGATGAAAGAATAAACAGAGGCGTTTCCGGGACAATCGCCGGAAAACTAGTCGCGACATACGATGTTCCGTCAATGGCAATAACCTATGTTGACGACAACGCAATCGGCTCGATGAGGAGCTGCCGCGGCTTTAAGGTTCTCTCGCTTTTAGACAAAATGTCGGACCTTTTTTTGAGCTACGGCGGACACGCTTATGC
>CAVDRA010000218.1:0-3291 GCA_963611155.1 bacterium
CATCAACATATTGCATTAGTCCATTTTCATCATATGTGAATATCTTACTATATTCAGAAGCATCCAAATCTTTGCGGCGTTGATTGTAGAAATCACGTTGCAGATCAGTTAGATCAGAATAAGCAGATTTTTGTTTCTTTAAGATTTCCGCTTTCCGCCGCCTGGACAAATCTCCTGAACGTTTTTTCGCAGTCGTCTTCAGTCTCCTTAAATCCGCCGGCAATAAGATTTTTCACATTTTCAACAGCTTTTTGAACCGGCTCAGTAATGTCGCTTTCATAAACCACGAGAATTCCGCGCTCTTTTTCCTCATCATTTTTAGAATCAAAATCCAAAGAATTTAAATTTGAAGAATTTGAAATTTCTGATTCTGCAGAATCAGAAATTTCAAAGACAACATCAGACTTCTCGTTTTTTAGCTCAAATCCTTCCTCGAATTTTTGTGCGGCGTCAATATATTTTTCGTTATGAACAAAAGACACGCCCTCTTTCATTATTTTATTGTAGATTACAAAAAGCTCGCCCAAAGTTACAGTCCGGCGGGCAAGATTCGTAAATTCAACATAATTTTCTGTGGCATCCCCTTCGCGTTTTTCAAGCTCGCGGATTTTTTCAAGTTTTTCAGTTTTTTTTCCGGAGCCGGTTTCAATCAAATCCACAAGAGACGAAGCCTTTTTATTGTAATTTTTTCTCGCCTCAAGAATTTTCATGACACGCTTTTGTGCGCGGTCAAAATCATCAGGATTTTCGGCCATATAAGAAGCAAGAGAATCAATCGCCGCATTGTAGTCAAGATTTTCAATCAGCTTGTCGATTTTGCTCAGGGAATTTTCTTTCTGATCAGAAGCAGCAAAAACAAAGCCGGGCAAAAGAAACGAGACAATAAGGAAAATAACGAAAAATCTCAGAAAATCGTTTTTCATAAAAAAGCCAGGCTCTTAACTTTTATTTTCGGTATTAAGTATAATGAAATGGAGAGGTTTTTCCGATCCTCAAATATTGGCGGCGTGTTATTTTTAATTATGCTTTTTTTAGCATTTATTTTTGACATCTGATTTTTATGAAAAGAAAAATATTCATCGCATTTTTAATTTTCTCGTTTCATTTTTCACTGTCCGCACTGGATTTGATTGACGTGAATTCCACGCTCGCCGATATTTTTGACTCTTTCACAGATAAAAACGAGGGAAGAACATCGTTCCGCTCGCTGAACATTCCGTCAGGCGGCCGTGTAGAGGCAATGGGAACAGCTTTCACAGGAGTTTCAGACGACATCAGCTTTTTCGACTACAATCCAGCGGCAAGCGCTGCGCTTGAAAAAAGCGAGATTGCAGTTTTCCACAACGCATGGATTGCAGACTCGGCAATGGAAACGTTGTCGGCAACAAGAAGAAATGGAAATTTCGGATACGGTGCGCAGCTGAAATGCTTTTATGTGCCGTTCACAGAATACAATCTTTTTGGAGACAAGCTTACAGGAAGCTACTATTCAGAAACATCAGCAGCTTTCAACATTTCGCGCAATTTTCTTTCGGGATACAGCTTTAAAGGAATTTCTCTTGGCATAAACGCGAAATTCGCATGGAGAAGCATTCCTGACTACTCAGACAGCACGACCGGAGAAATAATCTCAGGCTCTGGACTTGAGCAGTCTTCATTCGCGGCAATGGCAGATTTCGGACTTTTTACAAGCTTCAGTTTCCTTAAAAATTTCGCCAGCACAAAGCCGAATCTGCGGATGGGACTTTCGTTCAATAACTTCGGAGCCGCATTCACAGGCTTTGGACAGTCAATAAAGCTCGATGATCCGCTTTCATCTAGAATTTCCGCGGGAATTTCGTACAGGCCTTTTCCAGTTCTTTTAGTTTCTGTTGAAGCGCGTCAGCCGGTAAATCTCCAGGATCTTTCAGGGCTGGGAAAATTTCAGGCGGGAACGGGATTCGAGATTACAGTCTCGGACAATTTTTCTTTTGAAGGCGGATTTTTGATTCAGGGCGGAAATCCGAGATTCAGCATGGGAAGCGAGTTTGGAATCTCAAAAATAAAAATGTCTGTCTGCTACACTTTAGATTTGACAACTTCCGCAAATCCGGTGAACCACATAAGCCTTTCCGCAAAAATGAAATTCGGAGACAGAGGGCGAAGCGCGCAAATGCAGAAAGTGAGCGAAATCTATATCCGGGGGCTAAGCCTTTATGCAAAAGGCGACTACGACAACGCGATTTTCAGCTGGAACGAGGCGGCAAGCCTTGCAAAGGAATATCCGCTGAACATAAAGTACGAGCCTGCAATCAACGCGCGAAACGCGGCAATCTCATTCAATGACAACAAAAAACGGCTGGAAAATATGCAGAATTTTTCAGCCGGAAAAGAATAATCTATATCTTTAAAACAGACGCTCAACTTTCCGAGCCAGAGGCAAGCCATGAACGGCGCGAAATCCTAAAAAATTTTATGATTCCGCGCTGTTTTCAAACTCAATTTTGCGCTCTTATCTCAAACTTTTTTCGAGAAAATTCTGAAATTTATCCACGGAAAAATTGTGCATTCTCTTTCCATTCTTGTAAGCCATTCTGTGCTCACAACTTTAGAGCCAAGAGCGTCAAAAATATACATGAACGCGCGGATCGAGTCTTCAAAGCGTTTTTTCGCATACTCCGGGAAAATTCCCTCATGAAGCATAATCGACCATTCTCCGCTCTGAGAAAGAAGAAGCTCACGGGAAGCAAGATTCAAAAGTCTGACTTTCAGGCCTGTCTCGTTCGGAAACCTGTCTGACAAGTCAACCATCCTTTCAGACATTTTTCTTGTGTAGCGAAGCATTTCGTCCATTGAGCCGTCAAGAAGATCCTCGCCGAAGCTGTTTCCCTGCGCCGCGCCAGGATAAGGAGTAATTTTCTGTAAAAGATAAACATTTTCAAGCTGGCTAGAGCAGGTCTCAAGAACCAGTTCCTCATCGCCGGCCTGCCTTATGACGCTTTCAAGAAAATCAACACCCTCGGCCCACTGCTGGCCAAGAAGCGCGGCTGAAAAGACACACACAAGCGAAGGTGATTTTTCTTCCATATATTTCTCGGCTTCTAAAAGTTTCGCGTTCTTTGAGTCAACAAAAGCCTTCGCATCTTTTTTTACCTGCTCAAGAGCTTTTTCGCTGTCATAAATTTGATTGCTGTCATTTTCGCGCGACCAGTATCTAAATCCGGACGGAACGCGCGCCGAGCCTTCCTCGAGAAATCCGGCGCTTATAAGCTCGCTGTCAGAAAGCTCAAAACCAATATCCTTCTCGCAGTT
>CAVDRA010000219.1:0-3231 GCA_963611155.1 bacterium
CAAAAAAAATCGCCGGACATCAAACAAAAAACGCTGAATGCCCGGCAAAAAACGCCACAGAAAAGCGGGAAAAATACAAAGAAAGAATATTCCGCCTGCATTTATCCCAAGCAGAATATTCCCCTTAGAACAAAAATTACAAAGATATAATTTTTTGCTCCCTTACCATTTTTTCTCGATTTCTGGCTCACAGATATTTACTTCTGTCTCCAAATCAAAGAATTTAGCTCTTTCCATATCAGGAGTAAAGTTCATTGTGTCGCCAATCTGAACCACAACCTCCGGATCAACCTTAGCAACAACGTTAGAATCGTTTACTTTTACGAAAACGTGAGTTTCAGCTCCCAAAGGCTCTTTGTTCACTACCTTTACCTGCATATTATTCTGGGCTGCAGGCTCTTTCTGATAGTACAAGTCCTCAGGGCGAACACCGAAAGTAACTTCTTTTCCTACATAAGCCTTCAAATGCTGAGCCTGTTTTTCTGTCGGAACCAAAGTGAAGCTTCCCTCTGTCGCGACAATTTTTCCGTTCTGCTCTTCAATCTTAAGACGGAAGAAGTTCATTGGAGGAGTTCCGATGAATCCGGCAACAAATTTGTTGATCGGGTGGTTGTAGAGATAGAGAGGCTCTCCAATCTGCTGGATTTTCTTCTCTGACATTACAACAATTTTTGTACCCATTGTCATCGCTTCAATCTGGTCATGAGTTACGTAGATCATTGTCGCCTGAAGTCTGTGATGAAGAGAAGAAATCTCGCCGCGCATTGTAACACGGAGCTTCGCATCAAGGTTTGAAAGAGGCTCATCAAACAAGAATACTTTTGGAGAACGAACAATTGCGCGTCCTACAGCAACACGCTGTCTCTGTCCGCCCGAGAGAGCCTTCGGTTTTCTTCCAAGATACTGTGTCAAGTCGAGCATTTTCGCAGCTTCGTTTACCTTGCGCTGAATCTCGATCTTTGGAATTTTTCTGATTTTAAGTCCGAACGCCATATTGTCAAATACAGTCATGTGCGGATAAAGAGCATAGTTCTGGAAAACCATCGCGATATTTCTGTCTTTCGGCGGAACATCGTTCATAACTTCGCCGTCAATAAGAAGCTCGCCTTCTGTAATGTCTTCAAGACCTGCAATCATGCGGAGAGTTGTCGATTTTCCGCAGCCAGAAGGACCTACGAATACGCAGAATTCGCGGTCTTCAATTGTTACATTTGATTTTTCAACAGCAAGAACATTGCCGTCGTAAACTTTTGTAACTCCTTTAAGTTCAACCTTTGCCATTTTGGCCTCCAGGGATTATGATTATTCGGCTATTCTAAAGGAGATTCCAAAGGAATTCAATAATCGCAAATGTCAAAATTCCGTCATATTTTAGGATATTTTTCAGAATAGGCTTTTTAAGGCAGGATCCAAAAGCACAAACAGGACTGTAAAAACAACCGCAGGAAGATAATTTGCGGTCTTTATGTTTTTTATCCTCATAATGTTGAATCCGATAAAAATAATCATTATGCCGCCGCAGGCTGTAAGCTCCGTAATCATCTGCTCAGAAACATATGGAGCAATCATGGCAGAAAGAAGAGTGAGCGCCCCCTGGTAAACAAGAATAGACAGCGCAGAGAACATTGTTCCGATTCCCATCGCCGCCGCCATTCCGATTGCAAGAAAGCCGTCAAGGGTTGATTTCAGAAAAATTATCGAGTAATCGTGCTCAGTTCCGGCCTTAAACGAGCCAACAATCGCCATCGCGCCAACACAGAACAAAACCGACGAGTTCAAAAAAGCATAGGCAAATCTATTGTCAGGCCCAGAAGCCTCCCTGTTTTCTTTTGCCCCGAAAATCCGGCCGAGAGCTTTTCCAACCAGAAGAATTTTTCCGTCAATATCAATCAAAGTTCCAGCGGCGCCGCCAAGCACAAGGGCAAGCGCAAGGTAAACAACGTTCTGATACTTCAGCGACATCTGAATTCCCATCACAAAGGTTACCGCTCCGCAGACAAGCGTAATAGCCTCGGTAAGCTTTTCGTTTATACGTTTTGAAAACAAGGCTCCAAGAAGCGATCCTAAAATTATCGCCCCGCAGTTCACAAAAACAGCAATCATTTTTTCTTCCTCAAATAAAAAAGGCTTCCGATTTCTCGAAAGCCTTCTATTGCGGAGAAGCTGACTTGAACAGCCACGGATTGCTCCACCAGCACCTCAAGCTGGCGTGTCTACCAATTCCACCATCCCCGCGAATGAAGAATATTCTATCGCTTATGATTTTTTTTGTCAATAAAACAGATGATGATTTTCAAAAACGCGGATTTCTAAAAAGGCGGCATCCCCCTGCCGCTTCCGTTTTAGCCGCACCTATAAAAGCAAGATATCTGCGTCAATAAAAAAAACGTTTGGAAAAAGACTTCGCACCTTTATTTTTTCGCTATTTTTCAATATTCAGGATAAAGACTGCCGCGCTGTTTTCCGCTGATTTTGAAACACTGCAGGAAAAAGTCTCTTCTCCATCAGATGAAACGGCTGTAAAAACAGGATTTTTCGTGTAGATAACCGGCGAAAGCGGATTTTCAGAAGACTGTGAATATTCCTTTCCGGCAGAAATTCCGCCAGCGCCGGACTCCTCTCCTAGAAGACTGCGTTTTTCTTTTAAGACAACGCCGCTTTCAGTATTGTTGAAGATTTTCAGCGTGCAGGCGGTCAAGTCAAAAATGTTCACGAAACCTCCGCTCGTATAGCCGGCTCCCGGACAGCCGTCAAAAACGAGCGCCGGATTGTTGAAGATAACAAGCGTCACCGACCCGCCGGAAGAAAGAGTGCAAGGTCCGCGCCCGTAACGCTCAAGCAAAAAAGTGACTTCGCCGCCCGAAGAATTCGTGATTTTGCCATCGTGCCCTGTAAAATTCTGGCAGGAAAGAAACAAGCCGCGCGCAAAAAAAATCATCCCGCTATTTTTCGCACAGCGGGATGATACTTCAAAAAAAACAAGGCAGCGGCTATTTTAGCTTTTTTTTAGTTCGAGCCAAAGCCTCCCTGCTTGACCTGGAAATGAGAGAATTCCATGCTGAAGCTCGCCCTTCCCTGTGTTACAGAACGCAGAGTTGTCGAGAATCCGAACATTTTCGCCATCGGAGCGGTGCAGTATACAATTTCACCGGACGATTTCGAGTCCTGCCCCTGAATCATTCCGCCGCGCTGGGTAATCGAGGATATCACGTCTCCGATGTACTCACTCGG
>CAVDRA010000220.1:0-3209 GCA_963611155.1 bacterium
GTTCTCCAGCCTGCATCGAGCACGGCATTTACCGCGTTTTCGATTGCCTTTGCTTCTGTTTCAAGCTTGAAGCTGTAGCGCAGGAGCATTGCCGCAGAAAGAATTGTTGCAAGAGGATTTGCAAGGTCTTTTCCGGCGATGTCAGGAGCAGTTCCGTGAATCGGCTCATAAAGTCCAGGACCAGTTCCGTCACCCAAAGAAGCAGAAGCGAGCATGCCGATTGAACCTGTAATCTGGCTTGCTTCGTCCGTGAGAATGTCGCCGAACATGTTGCTTGTTGCAATCACGTCGAACTGGCGCGGATTGCGTACAAGCTGCATTGAAGCGTTGTCAATGTATAGGAAGTCAAGGGTTACATCGCTGTATTCTTTGTGAACTTCTTCTGCGACCTTTCTCCACAGGCGGCTCGAATTCAGGATGTTTGCCTTGTCAACTACAGTCAAGTGCTTCTGTCTTTTCTGTGCAAACTGGAAGCCGAGGCGGACGATTCTTTCAATTTCTTCCCATGAATATTTTTCAGTGTCCCACGCGCTCTTTCCGTCAGCGGCAGTTCCCCTTTCGCCAAAGTAGATTCCGCCCGTAAGTTCGCGTACGACGAGAATATCAAGACCGTCACCGACGATTTCATCTTTTAAAGGGCAGGCATCTTTCAACTGAGGCCACATAACGGCAGGGCGGAGGTTTGCAAATACTTTCATTCCGCCGCGGAGACCTAAAAGGGCTTTTTCAGGACGGATTTCCGGAGCAACGTTATCCCATTTAGGACCGCCGACAGCACCGAGCAAGGTAGCGTCGCTAGAAAGACAGATGTCAAGCTGATCCTGTGGAAGAGGTTTTCCGAATTTATCAATAGCAGCACCACCGGCAATTACATTTTTGTAATTCCATTTGTGGCCGTATTTTTTTGCAACAGCGTCCAGAACTTTTACAGCTTCTGCAACAACATCAGGACCGATTCCGTCTCCAGGAATCAAGGCAATAGTCTTTTCCATAAAATTCTCCTAACAAAACTCCGCGTTAGCGGTGAGCCAAGGATGGCGAAAATCACAGTTTGTGAAAGCAACGCTTGAACAAGCTGTAATGACAAAAACCTCACGATGTAATTTTTGTCATGCCTCCTAAAATTTTTTAATTCAAGAATTGAAAAATCCTATTCAGATTACCACTTTTTGCCCGCTTAGAAAATAGCAGTGAAAATTTGGCAGATGAAGAAGTTTTTTCATTATTCGGCTAGCGCGTAACTTTTATTTCCGTGTAAAAAAAAGCAGGAAAATAACGCGAACGATAAAGCCAACGCCAGCTGGAATCGACAAGAACAAAAACTTTTTCTTAATAAATTTTTGCATAATAAATTTTCTCATAAAAATTACAAATAATTCTATGGTGTTTCAAAGTTGGTTTTATAAATCTGCAAGTTAAAGCTTAAGATTATTTTAACCCTTTCCATCTCGTTTCCATCTCGTTTTTCCCTTCTCTAATTCCTTATTCCTCTTTTTTCTGATAGACTTTCCAGGATTTTGCTTTAGGGGAGCAATTATGGAAGACTACAAGAAAGAATTTATTGATTTTATGGTTGAATGCAAGGTTTTGAAATTCGGAAGCTTTACTCTAAAAAGCGGCCGGCAGTCGCCTTTTTTTATGAACGCGGGCGCGTATGTTACAGGAAGCGAGCTTAAGCGGCTCGGAGAATTTTATGCGAAAGCGATTCACGACAATTTTGGAGATGACTTTGATGTTCTTTTCGGGCCTGCCTACAAGGGAATCCCTCTCGCAGTGGTTACAGCTGTCGCTTATTCAGAGCTTTACGGAAAGGAAGTGAAATACTGCTCAGACAGAAAAGAAGAAAAAGACCACGGCGCAGATAAAGGAAGCCTTCTCGGCTATAAGATTTCAGACGGAGACCGCGTTGTGATTATCGAGGATGTTACGACTTCCGGCAAATCAATCGAAGAAACTTATCCGAAAATCAAGGCGCAGGAAACTGCCTCGGGCGGAATCAAGATTGTGGGCGAGATTGTTTCTCTTGACCGCATGGAAAAAGCCCCGGACTCAGACAAGG
The DNA here is from genome assembly GCA_963611155.1 of bacterium. Classification (GTDB taxonomy): domain Bacteria; phylum Spirochaetota; class Spirochaetia; order Treponematales; family Treponemataceae; genus Treponema_D. The sequence goes on from CAVDRA010000220.1 coordinate 2,060, forward strand.
CAGCTCTTCAGGTGATTTCTGAGAAATACGGTTTTCCGGCGCGTGCGATTGTCTCCATGAAAGATGTTGTTGACTCGCTTTACACAAACGGCGACAAGAAAATCATCACCGACGAGATAAAAGGCGAAATCGACAAATATTACAGTGTTTACGGGGCAAAATAATAAATTCTGATTTTTGTTTTGAATTTTCTAGCGTGAATCTGAAAAAAAAGGCGGCCGTGAGAAATGAAATGCTTTTCAAAGTCTCATGAAGCTGTCTTTTTTTGCTTTATCTGCTTTTTCGGTTTCGTATGTCTTATGTGAAACCAGGGCTTGATTTTACGCGCTTAAAATTTCTAACGCGCGCTCAAGGGCCGCTTTTATATTTCCGTGAATATTGTCTTTTCCGAGCTTGTCTGCCATTCCTGTTTTTTCAAGAAGCATATACGGCTGAGTGTGAATGCCTGAGATAACGATTGTAACGCCATTTCTGTCGCATGCGGCTTTTGCCTGCTCTAGCGCGCGGATTCCTCCGGCATCGAGATAAAGAGTGTTTCTCATTCTTAAAATCAGAACTTTGTAATTGACTCCGGCCATTTTTGTGCGTTCAACTGCGATTTCAAATTTTCTGACTGTTCCGAAGAAAAGCGGGCCTTCAATTTCGTAGACCATAGCTCCGTCCGGAACATCGATTTTTTCCGCCGGCATGTCAGGAGAGGCGATTCCGCCTGTAAGACTTTCACGCTTGTTTTCGACTTCGGAAAGATCAATCATTTTTTTGATGAAGAAGAATGCCGCAAATCCAAGCCCGACTTCAATTGCCATTGTCAAATCCACGAAAACTGTGATCAGGAATGTTACTGTCAGAACGCAGATGTCAGATTTTTGACCTTTGCACAGCGCCCTGATAGCCGGAAATCCTGCCATATTCCATGCCACGTTGATTAAGACCGCGGCAAGGGCCGCCATCGGAATGTAAGACGCGTATTTTCCAAAGAAAAGCAAAATCAAAAGAAGCGTGAACGCATGGATTATTCCCGCGACCGGAGTTTTTCCGCCGTTCTTGATGTTTGTTGCAGTGCGCGCGATTGCTCCTGTCGCCGGAATTCCGCCGAAAAGAGGCGAGGCGATATTTGCGATTCCCTGCCCGATAAGCTCTGTGTTTGAAT
>CAVDRA010000221.1:0-3195 GCA_963611155.1 bacterium
GGGGTACATCGGATATGAGGAAGGCGGTCTTCTGACAAACAAGATAATCCAGAAGCCTTATTCTGTTGTTCTTTTTGACGAGATTGAAAAAGCGAACAGCGAGGTGTTCAATCTGCTTCTTCAGATACTTGAGGAAGGCGAGCTTCAGGATAATCTCGGCCATACTGTGAATTTCAGGAACACCGTTGTTATAATGACTTCAAACGCAGGCGCAAGATCAATCACCGCGGACAAGAAACTCGGTTTTGCGAGCATAAGCGACGGATTTTTGCCGCCTGAAGAAATCAAGGCGAACGCTATGGAAGAGCTCAAGAAAATAATGGCTCCGGAACTCTTGAACCGGATTGACGACATAATCGTGTTTAATCCGTTAAAGCGCAAGGAGATTTCCAAGATTCTCGATATTCAGATTTCGGAGCTTGAAAAAAGAATTTCAGACAAAAATATCCACTTGAAAATCGACGAGAAAGCTCGTGATTATCTTCTTGACCATGGATACGAGCCGAGTATGGGAGCGCGTCCGATGCGCCGGCTTATTCAAAACGAGATAGAAGACAAGCTCGCAAATCTGATTTTAGGCGGAAAAATCGACGAGAGCGGAAATATAAAGGTGAGCTTTGACGGCGAAAGCCTTACTGTAAAACCTGCAAAAAGCAAGCGTGCGGTGGAAGTGGAATCTGTCAAAGGGGCTTTATAAAGCTTTTATAGAGCCTTTGGTTTTCCTGTCAGTAAAATTCTTAGGTTAAGCTTTATATAGCTGCATATCTCGCGGCAGTAAGTGTTAGGCACGAAAAGCGGTGGAGTTCTTGATGCGACTCCGTAAACTTTTTTAAATCCGAGCTTTGCCGCGATTCTTTCTGCCCTCGCAAGATGAAAGCCGCTTGTGCAAATAGCGACAGGAGCGGAAATCGCTTCATCAATTGGAGCTCCCTCGCGCTCTGCGATTATCGCCGCGCTGAAGGCAAGATTTTGAATTGTGTCTTTTGACCTGTCTTCTTCTAGAATTCTCTCCTCTGCAATTCCCAGCGAAACAAGCTCCGATTTTAGCGCATCCGCTTCCGCACAAGGTGAAAAATTTCCTTTTCCGCCGGAAACAATGGCAAGCACGGAAGGATTTTTGTTCAGATACAAAGAAGCCGCAAACACGCGTTCTTTTACAGAAGCTGTGAGCTTTGCATCTTTTGTGATTCCGCCTCCAAGAACAATCAGGTAGCGCGCGTTTTCATTTCCTTTTGCAAGATTCGGATGGCAGATAAAAAACAGGCTCGCTCCTGAAACGGCAATAAATATGCAGGCTAAAGAAAAAGCGGCAATTTTTGCCTTTTTGGGAATTTTCCTTAAAATTTTTTTGAGAATTCCGTGTTTTTCAAGAACAAAAAGAAGCGCGAAGAAAACTGAAATCCAGAACCAGACTGCGGAAAAACTGGAAAACATCCCTAAAAAAGTGCCGGGAGAGGCAACATTTAGCGCGGCAAAATATGCGTTCGACAAAAGAGCCGCAAGAATAATAAAAATCAGCGGAAGCATAGGCGGATTATATCTAAAAAAATCGGAAAACAGAATAATGAAAACCGGAAATGCCGGAAAAAAGCGTTTTGTTTTTGATAAATTGCATAGCGCCTTGAAATCAGATATTATAGAAACATGAAGGATGTGATTTACCAGGTTTTTTACAGGAAAATCTACAATTTTAAGGATTGAATTTCAAACCGCCAAGATAAAAATCAAAAAAATTAAGGAAATAAAAATGAATAAAGCATTAGAGACATTGAAGGCGCGCGGTTTTTTTGCGCAGTGCACAGACGAGCAGGGACTTTCTGACATGATGGACAAAGGTCCTGTTACTTTTTATGTCGGCTGCGATCCGACTGGTCCTTCGCTCCATATCGGACACATGGTTCCGTTTTTCGCGCTCCGCCACCTGCGGAATTTCGGCCATCACGGAATCGCTCTGATTGGAGGCGGAACTGCAAGAATCGGAGACCCGTCCGGAAAAACAGAAATGCGCAAGATGATAACATACGAGCAGATTGATTCTAACGTCGAGCGGATAAAAGCCCAGCTTGACAAATTTATCGGCTTTGACGGAGCAACAGCTCTTAGCGACAACAACAAGAATTGGCTTGCAGATTTGAACTACATTGATTTCTTGCGGGACATCGGCTCTTGTTTTTCTGTGAACAAAATGCTCACTTTCGAAGCTTACAAGCAGCGTCTTGAGCGCGGTCTTTCGTTCATCGAGTTTAACTACCAGCTTCTTCAGGCTTACGACTTTTACATGCTCTACAAAAGGCACAATTGCGTTCTTCAGATTGGCGGAGATGACCAGTGGGGAAACATCACAGCCGGAGTTGACTTGATCAGAAGAAAATGCGGCGGAACCGAGGAGCTCAACGCGAAAAATCAGGTTTTCGGACTTACATTCCCGCTTATTACCCGCTCAGACGGCAAAAAAATGGGAAAAACAGAAAAAGGCGCAATCTTTCTTGACGAAAGCCTCACAAGCGTCTATGACTTTTTCCAGTATTGGAGAAATGTCGCGGATCCTGATGTCGAGAAATTCTTCAAGCTGTTCACTTTCCTTGAGCTTGATGAGATTTCAGAAATTTGCAAAGGCGACATCAACAAGGCGAAAGAGCGCCTTGCTTACGAGGTCACTTCGATTATCCACGGAAAAGAAAAAGCTGACGGCGCTCTTGCAGGCGCAAAAGCCGCTTTTTCAGGCGAGGGCGACAAAAACCAGATGCCTACAGCCGAGATTTCAAAGGCTGAAATTGAAGCCGGCGCTGGAATCCTGAACCTTTTTGTCCAGACAAAGCTCTGCTCCTCAAACGGCGAGGCAAGAAAGCTGATTCAGGGAAACGGAGCGTCGTTGAACGGAGAAAAAATTTCAGATCCGACAATGAAAGTAACTCTTGAAAATCTCGACAAGGACGGCGAGCTTGTGCTCAAGGCTGGAAAGAAAAAGTTCTGCAGAATTGTGCTAAAATAAAATCCTGAAAAAAAACGGCTTCATATCGAAGCCGTTTTTTTTATTTATTCAGAGCGCGCGGTTTTGAAAAAAAGGGCGGGCCCTGGCTGTTTCCAGTCCGTCCGTTTTTGTTCTATGCTAGAAACGCATTTCATCTCCCCTCAGTCTCCTCTATAAAAAACACAGAAAACATCGTCATTTCTAAATAAAATATAAATGTTTTT
>CAVDRA010000222.1:0-3168 GCA_963611155.1 bacterium
AGATTATTGTAGCGGGCGCAAAGCCGGACAACGTTCGCGATGCATTCCCTGCTTCCTGCCGCCGCCCCCATCCATACAACGTCATGGTTTCCCCATTGAATATCGACGGAGTGGTAGTTCAGAAGCGTGTCGAGAATCAGATGAGGCCCCGGTCCTCTGTCAAAAATATCGCCAATGATATGAAGATGATCGATTACAAGACGCTGGATTGTGTTGCAGAGCGCCTCGATTAACGGCTCTGCCGCCCCGATTCTGATTACTGTTTGCAGAATCTCGTTGTAGTAAGCCTGCTTGTCGTTCACTTCCTCTTTTTCTGTGATAAGCTCTTCGATTAGATATGAGAAATCCTGAGGCATCGCCTTCCTCACTTTTGAGCGCGTGTATTTTGATGAGACACGCCGGAGCATAAGCACTAGCCTGTGAAGAGTAACGTTGTACCAGTCGTTCAGGTCTTTCTCGTTCTGGCGCACGATCTCAAGCTTTTCCCTCGGATAGTAAATCAGGGTCGCAAGTGAGCGTTTGTTTGCCGCAGTCTCGGTGTTGCCGAATACTTCCTCGATTTTTGTCTTGATTGAGCCGGAGCCGTTTCTGAGAACGTGGCTGAACTGCTGATATTCGCCGTGTATGTCGCTTAAAAAATGCTCGGTTCCTTTCGGAAGCGCCATAATCGACTGCAAATTTACAATTTCGGTGATTACGTCGCGCTCGGTTGGGTACTGCCGCGCAAGAATTTTTAAGAATTTTTCGTTCTGCATTTTTTACCGTCCAAACACGAGTTTTCCGCCGAAAAATGTCGCATGGACTTTTCCGGTGAGTTTCTGTCCTTCAAGCGGAGTTGACTTTCCTTTGCTGTAGAAATTTTCAGGATTTACAATCCATTCTTCGTTTTCGTCGACGAGAACAAAGTCCGCATTGTAGCCGGCCAAGAATCTTCCGGATTCTATTTTAAGAAGTTTTGACGGATTGTCGCTCATCAGCTCGGAAAGTTTGTTCAGCGTGAATCCCTCTTTCTTGACTAAAACTGTATTGCAGGTTGCAAACGCGGTTTCAAGTCCTGTGAATCCAGGGCTTCCCGCCGCCTTGTCTTCCTGAGTGTGCGGAGCATGGTCTGTTGCGATGCAGTCTGCTGTTCCGTCGCGCAGGGCTTCAATTACAGCGCGGCGGTCTTCTTCGCTTCGGAGCGGCGGGTTTACGAGGGCGCGGGTGTAGGGCGCGTCTGTTCCGGCCATTGAAATGTGGTGAGGCGTTACTTCAACGGTGCAGTCGAAACCGTCCGGTGTTATTCCTGCCTTGATGTCGGCTTTTGCGCGCCTGACAGCATCCATGCTGATTTTTGTCGAGCAATGGCAAATATGGACATGGGCTTTCGCGTGCTTTGCAATCTCGATATTACGCTCTGTTGCGGCGTCTTCTGCTAAGGCTAGGATTTGGTTCGCTGTCGAAAAATTTCCGTCGATTTCAAAATTAACGGAAGACGGCACATCCGGTGTTTTTTCCCATATTTTTCCGGCTGGAATATCATATTGCTTCATAAAGCTAAGCGCGCGCTGACGGTAAGGTTTTGCGGCGGCTGCCAGGTCAACATCCTCGCAGTGGCAGCTTACGATGATTCCCTTTGAGCCTGCTTTTGTCATTCCCTGGAGCATTATAAAGCTTGAGCCTACATCGTGTCCGTCTTCTGAAATCACAGGGAAATCTTCCGCTGAAATATCATCGATTCCGGAAGTGTCTTTTCCGTCGAAATTCTTTGTAATGCTTATTGTCTGGAAAATTCTCGCCAGGTTTTTCGCTTTCGCTTCTCTCATCACGCTTTCGCCGGCCTGTCTCGTTGAAATAACCGGATTTGTGTTTGGCATTAGGACAAGGGTTCCGAAACCTCCTGCCGCTGCCGCATGAAGCCCCGAGTCCAGATCTTCTTTTGCTGTTTGGCCTGGGTAGCGGAAATGCGCGTGCATATCGACAAACGAAGGCATCAGGATAAGTTTTCTCGCGTCATAGAATGTGATTTCTGCCTTGTTTTCCGGGCCGTTTTCTTTGCCTTTAAGAATTTTTTCTGCATCGGCTTTTTTTGAGAAATTTCCAAGCCAGACAGAACGGATTTTTCCGTCTGCCACGAGAACAGCTCCCGGCGAGTTTATTTTTGAGTCAACGAGCTGAGCATTGTAAATCACGAGAATTTGCGGTGAATTCATTTTTTCTCCAAAAATTAGCGTCTAGCTTTTCAGTTTTAAATTCAGATTGAAGCTGATATTTGTTTTACCGGAAGAGAGCTTAAAGCTCAATTGAGCCTGCCTGGAACGGCGCATCGCAGTACATGCAGCGGTATTGAGCCTTTTCGCGGTTTGCCAGGGCAAAGACCGACGGCACATAATGCTCGGTGATTGTTATGCACCGCGGATTTTTGCACTTGATCACGTTTTCAACCCTGTCTGGAAGCTCCATCTTGATTTTTCGGACAATTTTCTCGTCTTTTATGACTGCAATCGAAATGTTCGGATCTATGAATCCTAAAACTGAATAGTCAATGTCGATTATGTTGTCGATTTTGATGATGTCTTTTCTCCCGTTCTTTTTTGACGGAACATTCATTATCAGCGCGCAGCTGAAATTTGCCTTGTCCAGCCCGAGATAATGGAAAATCTGAGGGCCGAAGCCCGCTTTTATATGGTCAATGACAAGACCGTTTTTGATTGTGTCTACGTTCAGCATTTTTTTCTCCTGTTAGAAGGCTTGCGGCTTTTTAGATTAAAGCGCGCCTGTAAGCTTTGCCATAAGCGCCATTCTGACGTACATTCCGTATTTTACCTGCTTGAAGTAGGCGGCGCGTGGATCCGAGTCGACTTCCGGGCTGATTTCGTTTACGCGCGGAAGCGGATGCAGCACAATCATGTCTTTTTTTGCGAGAGCCATTTTTGACTTGTCGAGAATGTAGCTGTCTTTGAGCCTTATATAATCCTGCTCGTTGAAGAATCTTTCTTTTTGGACACGGGTCATATAGAGAATATCGAGATCTCCAATCACGCTTTCAAGGCGCTCTGCTGTTGTGTACTTGATTCCGGCCGCGTCAAGATTCTGCGTTACATACTCTGGAACCTGAAGCTCTTTCGGGCTGATAAAGATAAATTTGTTGTTTTTATAGCGGGACATCGCTTCTGCAAGCGAGTGGAC
>CAVDRA010000223.1:0-3165 GCA_963611155.1 bacterium
ATCGTAAAAAAGAAGCTCGGGAACGTGTGTAGAAGCCGCCTGCGCAGTTCCGTCCAGAAGCATTTCATACGCGCTTCCATCCTTTACAACGTTTGAATTCAAATAAGATTTTTCGGTAAGCTCGGTTCCGGTCAAAATCACTTTTTCGCAGCCAATCCCAGCGACATCGCGCAAAAGCCTCCGAAGCTGGATCGGACGCGGAAAACCAATTATCAGCGTCAGCGGATACAGTTTTTTTCCGGCTGTTTTCGCCTCAAAGTCAAAGAAAATTTCCCCGTCATCAGAGATCTTTGTGATTTTCGCGATTCCTGCCGCGCCGCCGATTATTCCGGCGTCAAAAGAATCGCCCGCCCTTTTATGAAGAACCTTGATAATATGCTGAGCACGCTCATCTTTTTTTGAAAGCGGATTTTTAACTTCTTCCTTATCAAATAAACAAATATTCATTGCAGGCAAAAACTCCATCATATGGTTTAAGATTTCAATTATTATAATAGAAAATTTAATTCATAAATTAGCTACTTCGTTAATAATAACGGTTCAGGAGCTGTTATGAAAAGATTACATATTTCTATTCTGTTTCTTTGCGCTTTTATCCTTACATCATGCCAAGACATAAGCTCTTCCACAGAGTCCTCTGACGATACTTCGAGCTTATCCTCCGCGAGCGTGGCTTCAACAGAAACAGCTTCGGTTTCTGAAACATGGAATTATGACGAATCGTTTCCGATTTATGAAATTTCAAGCGACGTGAGCTCTGTCACAGTTTCAGGCGATTTAGAAGGAAAAACCGTCTATCTTGTAAAAGCGAACAAGACAAGCTCGTCGATTTCCTCATCGGACGCAAGAACAATCACAAAGATTTCAAATATCTCGGGCAGTCTGGATTTTTCTGAAAGCCAGACAGATTCAAGCATGGTTTCAACTTTTTCATTTGAGACTGAAACGGGAAACGAGAAAAGCCAGCCGGATTTGAGGAATTTTATTCCGCCTGAAAATATTGAAAAGACAATTTTTGCCGGCAGGAAATCAAATATTTCAGGACGCTCCGCCTCTTCAGAGTCGTCGGTTTCAACGGTTGAGCAGATTTCGGCGGAAGTCGATTCAACAACAAAGTCAATTTATGTGGACACCGATGCTGATATAAGCACTTTTACTTCAAAAACCGCGACGCTCCGGGCAATAGGAAACTACTGCTACGTCTGGGTTGTTGACGATTATTATACAAGCGAAAGCGCATCCGGCTCTAAAGTCGATTCTTCCACGTCAAAAACTATCGCGGAAAAGTTTGACAAAATTTATCCTGCAATCAGAAATGTTTTCGGAGAAGAATCAGACAATCTCATAAACTACGAGACCTCCACACAATCTAAGCTAGACGCTTCTCTTTCAATGGAAAGCTACAGCGACACCGGAACAATGGTAAACATCGTCATTTACGACATCGGAGCGGATTCAGAGCTTTCAAGCTCAAGCCAGTGCGGAATAGTCGGATATTTTTATTCAAAAGATTACGTTTATCCGACGTCATCTGTGAGCGAAAGCTCTGCAATAAACTATTCGAACGCCGGAAAATATTTTTACGTGGACTCAAGCTATGCTGTCTCCTATTTTGACACTGTAATTTCGACTCTCGCCCATGAATTCCAGCACATGATAAACTTCAACGTGAAAACAATCATGCAAAGTCTGAGCCCTTCCACCGCCTACAACGAAATGCTTTCGATGCTCTGCGAAGACATGATGCAGAAACTTCTCGAAATTGATGATGGCGACTCGCCGAAGTCCAGGCTTCAAGGATTCAACGCGTATTATTTTCTGTCGGGGCTAAGCGAATACAATTCTTCCTATGCGGTTGTCTCTTATGCGAATTCATTTGCGCTCGGAGCGTGGATTTCAAGGCAATACGGAGGGGCGGCTTTAGTGCAGGAAATTATGGAAAATGATTCTGTTGACAATGACTCAATTGTAGCCGCCGTCAACTCGCTGAACGAAACGAGCTACGATTTTGATGATTTGTTCAAGCAGTTTTTGCTTGCGGCAACAGGAAACGAAAAATACACCATGAACCAAGATGCAGCGGAAAATCTTTCCTATGAAGCCGAATCTTACAGCTACCCGATGACGGCGATAGATTTATGGGACAAAGACTACAGCCTTACTTCAAGCGGGCTAAGCGATTACTCGTCAGTACAGAATTCGCTTTCACAGGCAAAATATTCTTCATACGACTGGTATGGGCCTTACCTGCTTTCAAAAAACTACGGCTGCACGCTTCGCCCTGAATACGGATTCACGATTCACGGAATCGAGGAAATATCATCGGGCACAACTGAGCGCACATACACATTCACTTCAAGCGGAAGCTCCAGCCTGACTATGTATTTAATTATCCAGTAATATTCAATAAAATCGGCTTATGAAAAAATTTCTTTTTGGAATCATAATTCTGGCTTCAATGTTTTCAGCCTTTTCATTCGGAGGAAAAGCTCCAAAATCAATTACAGGGCACATTAATTTCTATGGAAACGCGCCGTTTGAATATCCGGGAATCAAAACAGCTGACGGCTATCTTTACGCAGTGCAAACCGAAAAAGATTCCGGCATTTCGATAGAAAAAATAAAGGAGACGCAAGGCAAACTCGTTGAGCTTACAGGCCATGTAGAAAAAAAGGAGAAACTTTCGATTTTTTCTCTCCGCGACGGAATTTTCGTTGTGCAGGAATTTAAGATTCTTGAATAGCAGCCGCTGCCTGTGCAAGCAGAACTAAAAACCGCAGCGGCCGAATCCAAATGCATAACAACGCCGCAATTAACGGCGGAAACGAAGTGAACCGTGGACTAAACTAGAACCGCCACAAAAAACAACGCTCCGCCCACGGCTCGCGAAAAACGCTTTGTGATTTTTACTTTTTCATCATGTCGGAAACAGACTTTAGATAGCCGCGGCTGATTTCCTCATGATTTTTGAGCATTGCGTAAGGAACTCCGTACGCTTTTTCAATGTCCTCGCGTGTAAGCACTTCATCCGGCGTTCCAAGCGACATATCCCGGTTAGGATAAAAAAGAAGCACCTGATCAGCATATTTTTTAGTCAAATCGAGCTCATGCATTGAAATATAAATCGAAGTTCCTGTCTTGTGAACAAAATCTCTAAGATAAGAC
>CAVDRA010000224.1:0-3156 GCA_963611155.1 bacterium
CTGTAGAGTCGATAAGGTAAGCCAGCTTTTCTTTTGAGACTCCGTATTTGTCCGTGACCGGCTTCATGACAGAGCCGACTGTAAGGCAGTTGAAGTAGTCGTCGATGAAAATCAAAATCCCGAGACAGATAGTCGCGGCCTGAGCACCGACTTTTGACTTTATATGTTTTTTAGCCCACTCTCCGAACGCTGCCGAGCCTCCCGCCTTGTTCATCAAAGCGACCATTGCGCCGAGAAGAACAAGAAAAGCGATGATTCCGACGTTGTAAGAATCGGAAACGCACGAGATCAGACCGTAAGAAACAGCGTCATCGCCCTCGCCGACAGTGTTGTTCAAAAGATGCGCGATAAATCCTGAGAATCCCGAGCCTACGCTTAATGAATAAAAAACAGCTCCGATCACGATTCCGATGAAAAGTGACGAATATACTTCCTTTGTGATTAAAGCGAGCGCAATCGCCACAATCGGCGGCACAAGCGACCAAAATGTTCCAATCATGTTCATTCTTTAGTTTCCTGCCTTTGAAAAATCAGTTTTCAGCGGATTTTTTACGCCGTCTTTCTCAAGTTTTTTTAGAACTTCAATCGCATAATCGAGTTCATCCAAAGAGTTTGCAGAAACGTAAGTTTTCATCTGCTCCAAAGCCTTGATAGCTTTTTCATTGGTCATAGAAATCTCCTTTTTTACAGCGCCGGCCAAGCTCAGCTCAAAAATCAAGCATGGCAGCCCCGGACTTTTTTAGATTGTTTTCAATATTAGCAAGATTGCCCTCGACGATGAAGTGTGATTTTTGAAAAAATGCCGAGAATTCATCTTTTGACGGATATTTTTGAGCGGAACTTTAGTTTGTTTTGCGTTTTTTTTTTTGGGGGGGGTGAGCCAGGGCTTTTTGGAAGAAAAAGGATTTGGAAAGTTGTTTTTTGCGAAAGTTTTCCGCTCTACAACATCGTTCACGAAAACGCAAACAGCGTCAAAGCTTTTCGCCGTGAAAGCTGTCTTCTCGTTCAGACGGAAGTCAAAATATTTAATTTCAAAATTGCGCTTCCCGTTTCTTTTGAAAAAGCTTCCCTGTCGCAAGAGCGGGTGTCGTAAAAAGCTATTTTTGCCATAATTTCTTCCATGTCCTTGTGATTTTTGTCTTAAAAATATAGAAATTATTTTTGCGAGGCTATTGTTTTCCTCAAGTTCTAAAAAGCCATGTGCCGATTCGCCGGCTAAAAAAAATATATGTCTGCAAGAAAAATTGTCTTGAACCGTCTTTTGATTTTTGATAGAATCGGCTCCTAGATTAATCTAAAATCCTATCGATGAGGTAAATTATGAGACTTGCAAATCGTTTTAGACCACAGAAGGTTGTAAACAAGCTTACAAAAAGAAATGTAAGAAAGCAGCAGAAGAGAGTCGATGCTAACCACGCTCTTCTTGTGGCTTTGGCAGCAGCAGACAAAAGCTCAAAGTAAGCTGATTTTTGCAGACCCGTTCCGGCGAGAACGGGTTTTTTTATGCGCGGAACAGAGCTGTTTAGCACTGAAAATTAGAATCCTGCACAATCCGCATAATCTTCATTCTTTTTCTTTCGGATTCAAATAATTTCTTATAGAAATCTTGACAAATTTTCCTAATATTATTATCAATTAAAACAATATTTATCAGAAAACACTGGAGGATAGATAAATGAAAGTATTAAAAGTTGCGGCTGCTTCATTTGCTGTGGCTATGCTTCTCGTTAGCTGCAATGAGAAATCGGACACAATCAAGCTTGGCTCTATCGGACCGCTTTCCGGCGGCGTTGCTGTTTATGGAACAGAGGCAAGAAACGCTATTCAGCTTGCTGTTGAGGAAATCAACGCGGCCGGCGGTGTTATTGACGGAAAAAATTTTGAGCTTATCGCTGAAGATGACGAAGGAAATCCTGAAAAATCAGTTTCCGCATACAAAAAGCTTGTGACAAAAGACGGCGTAAAATTGATTGTCGGCTCTTTGACATCCGGCTGCACAATTGCGATCACACCTCTTGCGCAGGCTCAGAAAGTTGTTCAGATTGCTCCTGCGGCTACAAACCCTGCAATCACAGACGCTGGAAACTTTATTTTCCGCGCTTGCTATACAGATCCTTTTCAGGGAACAGTCGGCGCAAAGTTTGCCGCTGAAAACCTCGGCTCAAAACGCGCCGCTATCCTTTACGATATTGGAAATGACTATTCTGTAGGACTTACAGAGAATTTTGAGAAGAAATTCACTGAAGAGGGCGGGGAAATCGTGGCAAAAGAGTCTTACCAGAGCGGAGACAAAGACTTTAACGCTCAGCTTACAAAAATCAAGAACGCAAATCCTGATGTTGTGTACCTTCCTGACTACTACGGAACAGTGGCTTTGATTGCAAAACAGCTCCGCGCTCAGGGAATCACTTGCGCGACAGTTGGTCCTGACGGATGGGACGGAATTGCAAACGGCGCTGGAACCGAGCTTTTGAACGGATATTATTCAAACCACTACGCTCTTGAGGCAAATGACGAGAGAGGACAGAGATTCTACGCCGCATACAAAGAAAAATTCGGCTCTGCTCCGACTTCATTCGCTGCTTTGTCTTACGATTCTGTGTTCATGCTCAGAGACGCGATTGTAAAAGCTGGCTCCGCTGATCCTGAAAAAGTAAGAGACGCTCTTGAGGAGACTGACGGAAACTACATTACAGGCCATATCACTTTTGACGAGCACCACAACCCTGTAAAGACAGCCGTAATCCTTGAATTCGTTCAGGGAGACGACGGAAAAATCTCTTCTGCCTACAAGGCGAGCGTACAGCCGTAAAATATTTGCCTGACTGTTTTTAGTTTTTTTCAAAAGACATTTTTTGAAAGCTTGAGCTTTTAATAAGCGGGTCTTAATTTTATAAAAACAGGAAAATCCTGCTAGCGTGTGAAAATCATGCCGGCAGGATTTTTTATTTGCCTAAATATGCTTTTGCTGTTTTGCAAAAAGTTTTCCGCGCCTGCCTTTATTTTTTGCCTGTAACAGCGCGAATAAAACTTTGCAGGCGGATGCCGTGTGTTGGGCAGACCCCCTGCCGTGTGTTGGGCAGACCCCCTGCCGTGTGTTGGGCAGGCCGGAACAGCCCTGAATCGGTTTTCAACTGCAAACACTGCTTCGCGGAA
>CAVDRA010000225.1:0-3154 GCA_963611155.1 bacterium
ATTACAACTCAATTACTTTTGGGTTCTGTGAAGCATGAGGGTGCTCTGAACCAGCATAAATTTTTACATTGTCCATAAGTTTGCGTCCGAGACGGTTATGCGGCAACATACCAGCAATTGTGCGAGAAAGAGGGTCTGTAGGATGCTTTTCAAGCAATGCCTCGAATGAATAGCTACGAAGACCACCTACGAAACCTGTGTAGTGGCGATAAAGCATATCTGTTCTTTTGTTTCCAGAAACTGCAACTTTATCAGCGTTGATAATCACAACGAAATCGCCCATTGTCTGGTTTGGTGTAAATGTAGCCTTGTTCTTTCCACGAAGAATTGCAGCAACTTTAGCTGCAACGCGTCCAAGCGGTTTTCCCGCAGCATCGATAATGTACCAGTCGCGTTTCTGGTCTCTTTCATTTACGAAAATGGTTTTCATATATCTAACCTTGATTAAAAAAATTCTTTGCAGATTTTTGATTTGCATCTTCAAAAAACCGCATGAACGAACGATGAGCAGTCGTCCGCAATGAATTCGGGGATTTAGATGATAATTTTTTTATGACTCTTCGTCAAGACTTTTTGGCATCTTCTTCGGCTTTTCTAGCCTCATCTTCCTCAAGCTTAGCCTCCCGGCGGTCATTCATATCTGCAAGCCCGATAAAAATCGCGAAAATGCCAAAAAGCACCGCCACGACCGGCAAAGCGCCCTTCAAAACAAAAATAATCTCGTCCCCCCAGCCAAGACCAAAAGGCAAAGCCGCAAAAACAGAAAACGCAATCAACAGAATGCCGAAAAGAATCGCAAACATCTAATTCTCCCAAAATTTCAGATTTTTAAAGTGACGGAAATATTTTCTAAAAAACGTTGTTGTCTAATTTTTATAAAAAATCTGTTCCAAAATCAAGGTCAAAAATGATATAGTCGTCTTTATGCTTTCTAGTGAAAATTTTCATAAGGCGATAAAACTCACATCGCCGATTTTTTTCGGATATATTGCGATTGGAATTCCATTCGGGCTTATGGTAGTTAGCGCAGGTTTTCCGTGGTGGCTCGCTCCGCTTATGAGTGTTGTGATTTATTCTGGAACAGCGCAATATCTCGGAATTGCGGTTTTTGCCTCGGGGGTCGCTGACGGCGGAAACTACACGGCAGTTTTAATTTCACTTCTTGGAATAGAATTTTTCGTCGGGCTAAGGCAGATTTTCTACAGTCTTTCGTTCATAAAAAAATATTCAGGAACAGGAAAATGGAAAATTCCGCTGATTTTCACTTTGAGCGACGAGACTTACGCGCTTATTTCGGAAGTGAAAGTTCCGAAAAATGAAAATAAAGGCGCGTTTTTCGCCGCAATTTCACTGCTCAATTTTAGTTATTGGTTTCTTGGAACTGTGATTGGCGCGCTTGCAGGCCAGCTGATTCCGACAGGCTATCTTGACGGCGTTGATTTCGCTTTGACTGCGCTTTTCATCGTTTTGATGATTAATCAGATCCGCTCATCAAAAGACTGGGTTCCGACAATCACAGGAATTGCGACATGCTTTATCGCGGTGACACTTTCATATATCAATGTCAACGGACACGCAATCTTGCCGTCTCAGAACATTATTCTCGTCGGGCTTTCACTCGGAATAGCGGCGATTATCTTTATAAAAGGTGTTTTCGGAAAAAAAGAAGTCAAATCCGAAGAGTCGCCGGAAGAAAAAAAATAGGAAACTTCATAGGAACTTCAGAAGAAGCGTTTTTTACCTCTATATTACGTCACCATTTCTTTTTAAATCGGAAATGGCAAAAAAGCCATCAGAACTAAAAGTTTTTCTTGGTTTTTTTGGGAGAAGCAAATGAAATTTACAGTTTTGGAAGCAGTGGCCGCAACGTTCTGCGTTGGCGCGCTGATTTTTGCCTTAAGAGTTCTGCCTTTTGTCATTTTCGGAAAAAGAAAATCTCCGTCATTTTTCGCTTTCATCGAGAAATTTATTCCTGCGATTTCGATTGCGGTCCTTTTTCTCGCGTGCCTCAAAGAGAAAACAACAGACTTGATTTTCAAGGGCGGAACAGATTTTTCTTCGTTATCCGGAGCGGCTCCTGCGGCAATCGCCTCGCTTGCGACAGCTCTTCTTCACATATGGAAGAAAAACGCGATGATAAGCATTTTCGGCGGCACAATTTTATATATGGCGCTGAATTATTTTTTATAATTTTTGCAAAAACCTATAGACAATTTCAGTCAATGAAACTAGGTTAATTAGACTTATGAAAAGACGTTACGATCATGGCCCTTTTTTGCAAAAGGGCTGTAACTAAAACAACTATTAGAGGTTGCAAATTGAAAGGCAGTCAAGTTTCCATCAATCACTTGAACAAAAGCTTCGGTGATTTTGTCGCTCTCGACAACATTGATTTTACAATTAAGCCGGGAGAATTTTTTACTTTGCTTGGTCCTTCCGGCTGTGGAAAAACAACACTTTTAAGAATCTTGGCAGGATTCGAGTTTCCAGACGACGGAGCAGTTCTTTTTGATGACAAGGATGTAACTCCCCTTCCTCCAAACAAGCGGCATTCAAACACAGTTTTCCAAAATTACGCGCTTTTTCCTCATCTTTCGGTTTATGAGAATGTCGCGTTTCCGCTAAGACTAAAAAAACTGGACAAAAAGACAATCGATGAAAAAGTAAAGGAATATCTCCATCTTGTAGAGCTTGACGAGCACATCTGGAAAAAGCCGAACCAGCTTTCAGGAGGCCAGCGCCAGAGAGTCGCAATTGCGCGAGCGCTGATCAACGAGCCGAAAGTTCTCCTTCTTGACGAACCTCTTTCCGCGCTGGACGCAAAGCTCCGCTCAAATCTTCTTGTTGAGCTGGATAAGCTCCATGACAAAATCGGAATCACGTTCATATTTGTAACCCATGACCAAAGCGAAGCGCTCGCCGTTTCAGACAGAATCGCAGTCATGAACAAGGGCCGTGTTCTTCAGGTTGGAACTCCATACGAAATTTACGAGTCGCCGGCAACGCAGTTTGTAGCTCAGTTCATCGGCGAAACAAATCTCTTTGAATCAACAGTCGTGAACTGCGAAAGCTACAAGGCAAAATCTGGCGAAGAATACATGGTCACGCTGCACACGCCTGCGCTTGGAATTCAAGCCGAGCTAAAAGGAGACAC
>CAVDRA010000226.1:0-3079 GCA_963611155.1 bacterium
AAGATGAAAAAAAGGGAGAATCAAGATGAAAATTTGCGGCTGTCTTGATGAGAAAAATTGTCTTTTTAAACCAGCGTTTTTTGGGACAGGTTTTGCAGTATCATTGTTGGTTATATTTTTTTCTGTAGACATTTTTGTTTCTATAAAATCTGATACATAAAAATGCAGTCAGTGTCATATTTTGGTTTTGTATCTGATAAAAATATTTCTGTTTTTATAGGCAAATAGTTCATTTGTTTTTTACTGTCTTTGCTTTTCATTCATCTGAACGCTTTTTTTCGTAAGCCGCTACATCTTTGTCTAGCTGAGTAAAGTCGGGACGAGGGGTTGACAAAATTTCTGCAAGAATACGCTTTCCTGGAGTGTCAGGAAAATCGGCCATGAAACAGGTTTTCCATATGTCATTTTAGCACTTTCTTTTAACTGCTCAGTCTATCGTAATTTTTGTATTTCGTCAAAAATTGGAATTCCTAAGCGAATATTGAACAAAATTATGCCTAGAATTCTGTTAAGTCTACAGGTTCGGAAACTTTTCCGTTATTTAGATTTTCAATTGCAGAATCCATCATATCAAGCGTTGCTTGAGAAACTTCAAAAGGAACAACCAGTTCACGAGGCTCAAGCACAATCCGACCGTCCGCAAATTTCTGAACATGATAATACTCATATTTTGAATTTCTGAGAGTTATTCTCTTCTTCACGTCTGTCTTTATATAGTAGGTTTTTACGGCTGTCATTGACATATTTTCTCCGCAGTGTGTAATCCCAGTATCTATAAGATACGTCATTTTACTGAAAAGTGCATGGAATTTCTGTCCCAAAAAACGCTTGATTGTTGAAGCGGATATTAAAAAGAACCAAAAATATTATGCCCAAATTTTACAGGAAAAAATCGATTCAACTTATCTTGAGTCAAATATTGAACTTTTTGAAAATCTGCTTGCGTTTATAAATAATTTTGATTCTGAAAGCGAAACAAAAGCGGCAAGTTACGGCACGAACTGTTTTCAGGTTGTATGGGAAAAGCTGGTTGACTCTGCGTTTGGTAATATCTCTCAACCAGAAAAAGAAGAATATTTTTATCCAAGTTCAAAAATGGAACTTTTTAGACGGAAAATCACGAAAAAATAATCCCCTAAGACCAGACGCAATAATGATTGCAGAAAATCCGCAAAACAAGGCTGAGCGTAAATGCTTTATTATCGATTTAAAATATTATAGCTACACGATGCTTCATAAGTTGGACTTTGATGAAAAAAATGAAAATGAGCAGGAAAGTGTTTTAGTTCACGGCTCAATTCCCGGAACTGATTCAATCCAAAAACAGATTACTTATGCGCAATACATAGACACAGAAATCAAAAGCAAAGATTCAGAAAAACGTGAAAAATACAGATTCGCTCACAATGCCATTTTTAATGTGTTTATTCTGCCGGCAAATAATATAGAAAAAAATTGCAATACATCGGATATGCGGAAAGTGGCTGGCACGACGGCAGTAAAAATTACCGCAAAATCCACGCGCTAACATTGGACACAAAATTTTTGATGGAAAACGGAAAAAAGAAACGTGTGAATTTCAGAAACAGCTTTTGGATTTTCCACTTTAAAAGAGAGAATGATGAATGAATGTGAAATGGTGTTGATTTTTGCCGTTTATAGTGTAAAATTATAGTATAATCGCCTTAAAAACGGATAAAAGATAAAGTTATGGCTATAGCTCCTATTGATTTGCAGACAATGTATGCGAATATGAATAATGTTGCTCGTATTGCTTCTAATCAGCAGCAGGGGGCGCAGCTTGCCCAGCAGCTTCAAGAGTCGCAGCTTATCCGGCAAAATGCTGAAAAGGCTAAATCCGTGCACAAGACCGCTGACAACGAGGCAAAATCAGGCTCGATAAGTGACGAAAGCCAGCACGGGCAGTCTTATGATCAAAATGCGAAAAGCGAAAACAACAGAAAAGAAGACGATCATCAGGAAAAGGCGTCTGAAGTTCGCGAGCCGTATTTAGGGCAGCATATAAATATCGAAAGGTAAGATAGAGAGATAAAAATGCTTTTAGCTTTAGTAAGTTCTTTTTTTTGCATATTGAATATTGTTCTTTGGATATTTTTTCTTTCAAGATACAAGCATTTTTTTTCAACTGATGAAATTTTGGAGTCAACGCGGGAAGAACTCGACAGAATGATTGCCGATGTGAACAGAAACGCAGGAAGAAATATCGATATAATCGAAGACAGAATAAAACAGCTTCGTGCGGTTGTTGCTGAGGCGGACAGGCATCTTGCTTTTGCGCAGGCGGAACTTGAAAAGCAAAAGAATCTGGCCGTTTTTCAGCAGAAAATCGATACTGCCTCATCTCCGCGTTCTGGCGGAAATTACAAGCAGTCAGTTGCTGTAAAATATAAGAAAAATGCGAATCTGTCTCATTCAAATGTTCATTATGATATGGCTTCAGACGACGGCAGGTATGTTCCTCAGACGCAGACGGAATTTTTTGACCAAATGCCGCAAAACCTGCGCGCCGGAGAGATTGTATCTGATTCAGGAACCGTTTTTTCTGTTGAAAAAGAAAACAGCCAGCTGAAAAATGCTTCTGCCGCAGGACCAGATGTGATTTACTCGGATTCTCCAATCGAACAGAAAAAAAGCTTCAGGGAACTTGTTCACGACTTGAATTTAGTCGGGCACTCTGTAGAAGAAATTGCAATGGAGCTTAATCGTTCTACAACTGAAGTCCAGATGGTTCTGGATATGGACTTTTAGATTTTAATTTTTGCTTTGCAGAGTGTATTTTTTACAGGCTTTTAAAATAGGTTTCTATAATTTCCCAGCAAATCAGCAGCTGCTCTGTTTTTTCTTTTGCGACTTTCTGGAGAATCGGATTATCGTTTCTTTTGTCCGGATGATAAAATTTAAGCTTTTCACGGAATATTTTCTTGGCTGATTTTAAATCGCTTTCTTCTGGAATTTGAAGCTTTGAAAACGCTGTTTTTACATTTTCTGGAATATCTGATTTTTTCTTTTTAAGATTTGCTTTAAATATTTCTTTTGAGTTTTCTTTTTGATTTGAGGA
>CAVDRA010000227.1:0-3061 GCA_963611155.1 bacterium
CATAAATTCCAGCCGCAGCCGGGACAGGCTTCAAGAAAATCGCTGCTATCAAAACTCCAGAAACAAGAGTTACAGGTCCAAGCACAAATTTATTCTCATCGCGTTTTCTGGCGGCCGCGGCGGTAATGTCAGAAACGAGCGGAATTTTTTTCCCCTTGTAGCGCAAAAACTCCGCAATCACATAAAAAATTCCAACAATAAAAAGCGCGCAAATCACGAGATTCTTGTTTATCGAAAGAAAAAAAGGCACAAAAGCTGTGCAGATATGAATCGTCTTTCTAAAAAATTCTTTCCGCAGCGATATAAGCTGTTTTTTCAGCTCGATTCCGTTCTGCACACAAAAATATTTCATCTTGCGGACTTCCTGTTATTCTGCGCTTTCATTGCCTACTCCAGCATTTTTTCATCTGAAAGAATCTTCGGAATTTCTGTATAAATCGCAGGCTCAAATTCAGGATAAGAATGAGTGATATATTTTGAATTCTGCTCAGCCAAATTTCCGCCTTCCATTCTGACCATAGTGCGCGGATTTCTCGTAAGAGCATCCCATGCTTTCATCGAATCGGCAAAACGGACCATCGACTCCGCATTCATCTGGCTGTTTCCTGTCTGCCGCGCAACCTTGTAAAGCGCAACTCCAAGATTGTTGCTGGCTTTCAAATACAAATCAACAATGATTCCCTCATCCGCATCTTCCTGCGGAAGCAAAATTTTTCTCTGCGCTTTTTCAAAATTCAAGCTTGAAAGAAGCGTTTTATAATAGCTTTGAGCCGTAAAATTGTCGTCCCTCAAGCTAAGAGTGTTTCCGAGCGAAAGAAGAATATTCGGGTCATTCGGTTCAGAATCATGCACTTTTATAAATGATGAAAGAGCATTTTCATAATCGCCCTTGCCATAGTAAATTGCGCCGATTCTATAATTCACTGAAGGAGTATCGTTTTTAATCTGGGTCGCCTTTTCATAATTATAAAGAGCGCTGTCTGTCTCGCCGGAAATAAAATAATCAATATCTCCCAAGTCGGCAAAAAGCTTTCCGGTGTTTTCGTCGCCTTCAAATCCAGCTGCTTCATGCTCTTCGTTATACAAATCAGCTCCGCGGGTATAAACTTCCTGGGCTTTTAAATATTCGCGGTTTCCGGCGTAAATTTCACCAAGAATTCGGGACGCGTTGATTTCGCGGTAAATGTTTTTCCTTGTCCTGATTTTTGCGACGTCAAAAAGGTCAAGAGATTGCTCCAGTTCCGCTTTTGCCTGCTCTGAATATCCTGTATTTACAAAATATCTTGCAAGATTGTAATGCGCAACAGGATTCTGGGGATTTGATGAAACCGCAATTTCAAGCATAGAGCGGACATCTTCAATATAAGAACGCAAATATTCGTCATTTCTGCTGAGCTTTCCGTAAAGTTTTTCAAGCAAATATCCAGAAAGCTCTGTCCAGTCATCTGATGAAAGCGATTTTACATTCGGATAAAAATGGTTCTTCAAATTTAAGACGTCGCGAAGTTTGTCCATGCGGATGTAGTAGCGGAGCATCCGCGAAAGATAAAGCAAATTCTCGCCATAACGCTGAATCAGCTCAACATACTGATTTTTCGCCAGCTCATATTTAGAGTCGTCAACTTCCGCCCATTCAAGGAAAACATCGCCGAGAAGAAGCAAGCCCCTCGGATCGTTTATGTGATAATCCAGAATTTCGCGCTTTACAATTTCTTCAGCCTGCTCATAGTTTGCGCGGTCATAAAGTTCCATCTGCGCGTATTGAATTCCAGCTTCAATATCATGATTAAAGAAACGGAGCGTATTCTTGTACATTTTCGCGGCCCGCTCGTACTGTTTTTTAGAGCGGTAACCCTCGGCATATTTAAAGAACCATTTTTTTACAGGTTTATGAGAAACAGCCTCGTTGAATTTATCTTCTGACTGAGGAAAATTGTTGTCCTCAAGAAGAGCGTAACCCTGCTTATAATTTATGCTCGCCATAACAGGCTCGTAAATAAATTTTTGCGCCGCCCTAAACAGTCCGAAGCACACAAAGCATAAAATCAAGGCGGTGATCGCAACCGGAATAATCCTGTTTTTCAGCGTATACTGGAAAGACTGCTTGTAAGCCTCGTACTGGGCAAACGATCTGCGCTCATAATCGCGCGGAATATTTATAGAAATATCAAGAAGCTTTTCAAGCTGAGTTGCAAGCTGACGGGCAGAAGTCTTTTTAAGAATTTTTTCGATAATTTCAAAGACAGCATCATCTTTAAATTCATTTTTCGCAATGAAATCTTCAACTGCAAGACGCAAATTCAAAGGATAATCAGAAAGATTTTTTCTAAACTGCTCGTATTCCTCATCAGTCAGCGTGTTTCTAGGCCGCTGCCCTTTTCCGCGGGAGTCAACAGAGTCAAGCGCAGAAGTCTTTTTGGAAAGATCTGCCATATCGGTGTCGGAAAAGCCTGGAATCGAAAAACTGTCGTCAAGCTCAAAATCATCTGAAAGATTCGGAGATTCGCCTGTCACAGGGAATTCATTTTCAGAAGTTTCAGAAGATTTTGGAGTAAAATCCATTCCATCCATTTCAGAAGTATCAAAAATTTCAGGCGGGACATCTGTATTTTCAGCG
The DNA here is from genome assembly GCA_963611155.1 of bacterium. Taxonomy (GTDB): domain Bacteria; phylum Spirochaetota; class Spirochaetia; order Treponematales; family Treponemataceae; genus Treponema_D. Next base: position 2,618 of record CAVDRA010000227.1, read on the forward strand.
CTTTCAGTTTTTTCAGACAGGTCAGAATTTTTTTCAGCTGAATCTGCGCCTCCGTCATCAGAATTCTCAATATTCGGGTCAAGCTTTATCTCTGAAGCAGGCGTAACAGAATCATCTCCAGGAACCTCAAGGCTAGCATCAGGAATTTCGCCGCTTCCGCTGTCAAAAGAATCCAGACCGGAAGTGTCAAAAACGCTCAGGTCATCGTCAATATCAGGAAGGGAGTCAAAACCGGAAGAAGATTCTGATGAAACTGTCTCATTCGCAGAAGCTGAATTCTCTGCATTCAAATTGTTTCCGCCGGCAGCAGAATCTGCAGAATCAGCAGAATCCAGAGCTTCGCTCGCGGCAAAATCCGGCGTCAAATCCAAACTTTCCTGGCTTCCCGAAGAATCAGTTTCAAGGGAAAAAGATTCCGGAGAAACACTTGTTGAGTCTTCACCC
>CAVDRA010000228.1:0-3048 GCA_963611155.1 bacterium
CACATGATCCATTCATGGGCCATTGTGCCCACAGGAGTCACATTGTGTTTTTTTGCAAGGTATACGTTTGAAGTTCCCACAAAAGTTGACGAAGCAAATTTGCCGGAACTTTCCTTTAATTTCTGCACAGCCAAATCCTGAGCTTCCTCTGAAAGACGGCGGCGAAGTCCAAACTCGCTGAAAGGTCCGATTGAATAAGAACCGTCTATCAGCATTTCGATTTTCTTGTTGAGGCGGCGCTTAAAAGACTCAAAAAGTTTGTCGTAGCTGTCAGCCATTCTAAAATAAACTTCGTTTACAATTGCAAGAACGGGAATCTCGTACATTGAAGTATTCAGCCAAGTTCCGCACGCCTCGATGGTAAGCCCAGAAGGGCCGTCATTTGAAATGCTGAAATCCTCAAAGCGGGCATGCCAAAGCCTTAAAAAATCAACATAGGAGCCTTTTATCCATTTGATTTTGTCAAGATAAGAAAGCTCATCTTCTGTAAATGAAAGGTGGCAGTAAAGTTTTATCTGCTCTTTTATCTCGTCAACCATCTCCGCCGTAAATTTCACATCGGGATTGCGGCATTTAAAGCTCCAGGTTGTCTTGTATTCTGAAAACTGATGATAAATCGCCTGTCCCATAGAAAATTTGTAAGCATCTGTTGAAAGAAGACTTGTAATAATAGGCTTGAATCTCGCCATGTTTTTCTCCTAATAAAAAGACAATAGAAAATTTTGCAGCCATGCTGCCAAAACGTTTCATGTCTGAGTTTTTCAGCTGTTTTCAGGACAAAGCATGGAAACAACATAAAGAAGGGAAGTCTGCAACGCAAACTTGCGGACAAAAAGTTTGACATTGAATTCAAATTATTTGTTCACGCTCCTGTTTCGCAACGGGAGCAATTTTATCACGGAAGATAATCAAAATCTATGTTTTCTCTTTTTAGCGAATTAAGAATATGAATTTTCTCTGAATAGTTTCCGCCGGTCAAAGCGAAAAGTTTTTTGCGCGCGTCTTTTCGGCCGGAGTTATCCTGATAATCGCAAGTGCAAGTCTTTGAATTCCAGCCCTGCTCAAGCGAATGCTTCATAATTTCATCAACCGGAACATAATAAAGAGGCCGGATAAGTTTGAGCGGATATTTTTTGTATTTGAGAACGGCCGGCATTGCCTCGAGTTTTCCTTTTCCGCTCATATTCATCAGAAGAGTCTCGAGAACGTCGTCAATGTGATGGCCTAGAACCACGGTGTCAAAGCCGTTTTTCATGGCATAGTTCAAAAGCTCTTTTCGCCTCTGATTAGAACACCAGTAGCAGCTCATCTTGTGTCCGTCATGAAGCCTTGCCAAAGTGTTCACTTGCAAGGTTTCAAGCGGAATATGCCATTCGTCAAATTTTTTTTTCAGCTCAGGATTAAAAGGATTCGCAAAATCGGTCTGAATGTAAAGCGCGCAAACTGAAAATTTTGTCTCAAAAGTTTTATGCTGATTTTTATGGTTTGAGCATAGCCTTTTAAGACGGTTTCCGAAATATTCCGCCAGCAAAGTTGAATCCTTTCCTCCGCTCGCGCCAAGCAGAATTTTCGCTCCGTTCTCAAGCTCTGAATCAAGCATTCTGTAGTCAAAAATCGCCTTGTCAATCAGGCTGAAAATCTTAGGCTGCCCCATCTTCGTCTCCTCGGCGGCAAGTTTTTCTATGATTTTCGCAGTTTTAGTTTTTTAGCACAAGCTGATAGCCGCCGCGGCAAATTCTCAAAAGCTCATAGCTGCACTCAATTTCTGAAATGGATTTTCGAAACCGCGAGACATAAGCGTAAACACCGTTTTTCCGGTCGCGCCCGGTCTCTTTTTCAGACTGAATTTTCAAAATTTCCGCTATTTCTTCAATGAAGACAATCCGCCTGCGGTTCTTGAAAAAAAAGTCATAAAGAAGATTGTTCACCGGCGTAAGCATAATTTTTGGCTTAAGCAAAAGCTTTCTGCCATGCCCGCCAACTTCTTCTGAATCTGCTGTGTCTTGGCCACAGTTCTGGCAGGCAGGAAGGCTTAAAATCCGGTTTATTTTCTCTAAAGAAGGAACAAGGTAATGATAGTCAGGACTGTTAAAACAAAGCTCAATTTCTGAAAGCCATTTTGCAGTCCGAAGAGGCTTTGAAATATTTCTATCAAGGAAGATGGCTGGAATTTGACGGCCGCAGCCGCGCAGAATACAGAAAAGAAAATTCTTAAATTCTGAAAAACAATGTCCGTCAACAAGCACAAAGTCCGGCAGGATTTTTTCGGCAAGGAAATCAGAAACAAAATCCACGATATTTTCATAAAAAAAGCTTTCGTCTTCTTCGGAGCAAAGAATTCCGCAAAAAGCCTTGTAAAAAAGCTGGTCCATGCTTGCAAAAACAAATTTCATAAACTGACAACCTCTAACCCTCACGGAAATTATCGGAAACAAAACAGGACTTTTCCAGCAGAAAAATTAGAGAAAAATAAATACATTCTATTTTTCTATTTATTTCAAGGCGATAAAACTTTGTGAAGTTTAAGGCTGATTTTTTATGCACAGCGCAGAATTCTAATTTTTTTTAAGGATTCAATTCCCATTCTCCATATTCATCTACTATTTCAGTTTTCATGCTGGCTAAAGGCCGCCATGCCACGCTTATTGAAAAATAAGGGCTGTAGTCATAATATTTTCCCTTGCTTGAGTCGTATCCGGTCTGGCTTGAGCTGTACATATAGCGCGGCTTAATCGAGAAAGAGCAGTTAAAATCCCAGTCATCGAGCTCGTGTGTAATATCAATCTTGAAAGTCTGGATTTTGAATCCGCTTGAGGTACGTTTTGTTGTGTCGTCAAACCTGAAAGAATCAACCAAATCTTTCAGAAAATTCCGTTCCCCGTTTTCCTTGTAATACGACGAATAATCATCCTGAGAGCAAAAATATCTGAAAATCTGGCTGTTTTTTGTCTCCGCGCTGAAAGAAATATTCAGGAAATCGTTGATTTTGAACGTTAGAGCCGGAATAAACTTGAAATAGCTGTTCGTCGGGCGCAAGTCATCATAGAC
>CAVDRA010000229.1:0-3034 GCA_963611155.1 bacterium
GCTATAAAGGGCGGTTATAGACGTGAATAAGAGCGTTTTACGGCAGAGAACAATATAAAAGGCGGCGGAGAATAATATCAAAGACGGCTTACCTTTTTCTTTTTGCTGTCTTTATTTTTTCGGGCGGGTAAAGCTTTGCGCCGTGGAGAGGTCTTAATGTATTTTTTTCAAGCTTGCACTCGAAAAAGCCCTGTGCGCTCAGAATCAAAAGAAGATTGCTGAACGCGGGAATATCCGCAAAGCTGTAAAGAAAATCTCCGCCGGAAAGAGCAAGCCGCTGTAATTATTACAAGCGGCTTGTTTTTGCCGTACACTGCAAGACAGCAGAGAAGGCGGCTTTTTTTTACATCAGGAGCGGAACAAGCGAAAGTATTATTCCGCCGATAATCACGGAGCCTATTTGCCCTGAAACATTCGCGCTTACAGCGTGCATCAAAATAAAATTTTGGTTGTCATCTTCGAGCGCTATTTTCTGCACTACGCGGCTTGCCATTGGAAAAGCGGAAATTCCGCAGGCGCCGAGCATCGGATTGAGTTTTTTCCCTTTTGGAAAGAAAATATTCAAAAATTTCGCGAAAAGCAGACCGCAAGCCGTGTCTCCAATAAAGGCAATCAGTCCCAAAATCATAATCAGAATTGTCTGAACCTGAAGAAAGTTCTCTGCGCGCATTGAAGCACCCACGCTAATTCCAAGCAGCAGAGTCACTATGTTTGAAAGCTCGTTCTGCGCTGTTTTTGAAAGCTTCTCTAGAACTCCGCACTCGCGCACAAGATTTCCGAACATTAAAAAACCGATTAGCGGAGCTGCAATTGGAACGAGAATTCCAGCCGCCAAAGTCAAGATAACAGGGAAAGCGATTATAAGCCATTTCGGAACGTTCGTTTCTTTTGATTCAACATGAATCTGTCTTTCTTTTTTTGTTGTCAGAATTTTTATTACAGGCGGCATGATTATTGGAACAAGCGACATATATGAATACGCCACAACTGTAACAGGTCCTAGAATTTCTGGAGCGAACCTCGAAGTCACAAAAATTGCTGTCGGACCGTCTGCCGCGCCGATTGTGCCTATGCTCGCCGCCTCATTTATAGAAAAACCGAACACTTTGTATGCGATGAAAGCCGCTATGAAAATTCCCGAATGCGCGATAATTCCGAAAATCAGCATCCATGGACGCTGCAAAAGGGGGCGGAAGTCAATCATCGCGCCCACGCCGACAAAAATAAGGAGCGGGAAAAGTTCAGTCATAATTCCGCAGTCAAAAAGAATTTTCAGGGCGCCATCCGTTCCTGCATGCTCCCACACAACATTCAGCGGAAGATTCACAAGAATTGCCCCGAATCCAATCGGCAGAAGAAGCATCGGCTCGTAGTTTTTCGCCACGGCAAGCCAGATTAAAAGCGCGCCGACCGCATACATAACCGCTTCCTGCCAGCCAAGCGAGCGGATTCCTTCTGTAAAATAGAGAAGAACCTGATCCATAAAAACACCTCCTTAGGAATCAAAAAAAAATCGAATTTAAACAAAAAAAGACCTTTTGCCCGCTTTTCCCGCATAAACAGGAAAAACAGGCAAAAGGTCTTGTTTCTTCAGGATTGAAGCCACAGAACCAGACTTGCGAAAACAAGCCGGTTGTTGATTCTGAGGAAGTAACTACTCCCCTTTCGCTTATAGCTGAAGAATAAATGAAAACAAAAAGCCCGTCAAGTGTGCCTCGTTTTTTTTGCTCTATTGCCTTTTTTTGCAGAAATCAGCTATATTCAAGAAAGGAGACGTATGTTTCCATATTTTTATTATCTCCAGGAGTTTTTTATGCCTGACGGGGCCATACCCTTATTTGTTTCAATTATTGTTCTAATCTGTTTTTCTGCCTTCTTTTCCGCGACAGAAACAGCCTGCACTTGCGCAAGCAGAATAAAGCTAAAATCGCTTTCCTTAAACGGCAGCAAACGGGCGGGAAAAGTTCTCGCACTGACGGAAAAAAATTACGACAAGCTGCTCAGCACAATCCTTATCGGAAACAATATTGTCAATATTTCCGCTTCCACGCTCAGCGCGCTTCTTTTCGCCGTTCTTCTGAAAAATTCATCGCTGAATTCTTCCGTTGTCTCAACCGCTGTAATAACTGTGGCGGTTCTCATTTTTGGCGAGATTACCCCGAAATACATTGGAAAGGCATACGCTGAAAAGTTTGCGATGCTTGTTTATCCGGTAATCTCCATTCTGATTGTCGTTTTTGCGCCGCTCAACATTCTTTTTTCCGGCTGGAAGAAACTGATAGAGAAAATATTCCGTTTTGACTCAAAAAATGTGATTACGGAAGAAGAAATAATGACGATGGTGGAAGAGGCTGAGGAAGACGGTACGCTAAAAGCCCACGAAAGAAATTTTATCCGCTCTGTTATTGAATTTGACGATCTGAATGTTGAGGATATTATTGTTCCCCGCGTGAATATCTGCGCGATTGAGAAAAAAGCGGGATATGATGAAGTGAAAAGAAAGTTTGTCGAGTCAGGATTTTCCCGCATTCCGGTTTATGACTGCGGGATAGACCGCATTGCTGGAATCTTGCACGAGAAAGATTTTCTTAAAATGAAAGAGTCTGATTTTTCACTTGAAAAAAGCATGCAGAAGCCTTTCTTTTCGACAGGAAAGACGAAAATATCAAAGCTGCTTTTAAAAATGCAGAAGGAAAGAGTTCATATGGCGGTTGTCCTTGATGAGTACGGCGGAACGCTCGGGCTGGTCACAATGGAAGATATTCTTGAGGAGCTTGTCGGCGAGATTTACGATGAGCACGATGACGAAGCTGAGGATATTCGTCCTTGCGGCGAGAACTGCTTTATAGTGAGCGGAGAAACTTCAATGCACAAGCTGATGAAATTCTTTTGCATAAAAGAGACCGTGCCTGTAAAGGCAAATACTGTGAGCGGCTGGATAACGGAGGCTCTTGGCGATTTTCCGGAAAAGGGACGGAAGATTGTTTTTAACTTACAGAAAAAATTGAGGTTATTTGGCTGTATGCAATCTAAG
>CAVDRA010000230.1:0-3024 GCA_963611155.1 bacterium
TTCAGCGTATCACAATACCGCTTGTTCGTTTTACTTTTTTATCATGCCTCCTTTTTTTTATGCAGCCAGGGATTGCAACGGCTACGCAAGCCGTTTCAAAGCGAAGCATAGCGAAATGCAGGAATAAAGCGGCTATGAAACTTGCAAGAACGGCTTTTCCGTTTCCATAACGAGTTTTTTAAGAAACTCACAAAGCATTGCCATTCGATTGTTTTGGAAGCTTTTAGACAAAATGCTGAAATAATTTCAGCATGGCAATATCTTCCGCTACTCCTAACACAAATAGCCATAAACCCTTTATTAGCTACGCATCGTCACTAATAAAAGTTTTAATACAATTTATGAAATCTGTCAATTTTCTTTAGACAACAAAGGAAACTTTTGGCTCATAAAAAAATTCTAAAGCAAGAAAATCTAGGCGAAATATGGTCCGGCATCGTATTTTGCTCAAATTCCATGAAGAGCCTTGCCGAAATATTTTTATATTTTCTCGCTGCCACTCTTATGAATCTAAAAATTTCTATTTTTTTACGCCGTTTTTTTTTAAAGTTCAAGATTTTTTCCCGCATAACTTCAAAAGATGACGGCTCAAGCGAGGCTGCAATATCAGCAGTCCTCTCTATTCTGTCAGATAAGAGTTCATTATTCCCTTGCCTTTTACGTTTACTTTTCTTGGGCCTGTAAAAGCAAAGCTATCTTTTGCTATGTTGTAGACGTGTTCGGTTACGCAGATTTTTCCTGCTTCTCCGTTTGACTCCATTCTTGAAGCTACGTTTACTGTGTCGCCCCAGATGTCGTAGATGAACTTTGATTTTCCGATTACACCGGCCACGATTTTACCAGAGTTGATTCCGATTCTCATGTTTACTTTGGATTTTGAATCTAAATTAAACTCGCGCAAATCAGAAAGCATACCTTTTGCAAATTTGACCATTTTTAACGTTTCTTCCGGACCTGCATTTTCTTCAAGACCTGTTGCAGCCATGTAAGCATCTCCCATTGTCTTGATTTTTTCGATTCCTTCGCGTTTAGCACGCTCGTCAAAGCGGGTTACAATCTGATTCAGGAATTTTACAACGTCTGTTGCTTCCAAGGAATCTGACATCTTTGTAAAGCCCTGAATGTCCGCAAAAAGAACTGTCGCATTATTGCAGTTATGAGCGATTGTTTTGTCTGATGACTCTGACTTGCTTTCAAGCTCGCTTGCAATATCTTTCGGCAGAATGTTCAGCAGAAGATTTTCTGCCCTTTCTTTTTCGGCCTTGAGCTCGCATGTTCTGTCGTCCACGGCTTTTTCAAGCTTTATCTGATAGAGCTTCATCTTCATGATTTTGTGGCGGATTATAATAAACACCGCTCCGATCACAACAATCGCAAGTCCAATCCAGAACCAGATCACTTCCCAGAAATACGGTTTTTTAACAAGCATGAATGTTTTTGCAACTGCGCTTTCAACCCCGTCGGCGTTGCAGGCCACTACAGAAAATTCATACTTTCCCGGTCTGAGATTTGTATAGGAAACGCTACGCTGTGTTGACCAGGCAGAATAGTTTTTTTCAAAGCCGGAAAGCTTTGTCTTAAAAGTCATCTGTTTTGAAGAGATAAAACTCAAGCCCGTAAACTTTATGTTGATTCTGTTCGTGCCGGGAGGAAGCACGATTTTTTCTCCGTGGAAGTCAAAACTTTCGTTGTCAACCGTGATGCGTTCAATATTTACGAGCGGAGCGGTTCTGTTTGTTGTAATGTTGAGCGGATCATAAACAGAAAAACCGTCAATCAGGGTGAACCAGATTCTTCCGAAGGAATCGCGCATGGATTTTGAAGTTGAAGTGACACCGCCTGAAATAAGTCCGTCAGAGCGTCCGTAGAATTTTGATTCAACACGGCTTTCCTTTCCCTCTGCAACGGCTTCAAAGTCTTTTATGTTTGCGCTAAAAACACCGCGGTTACTTGTCATCCAGACTGTTCCTGTGTAATCAGGCACCATCTGGAAGACTCCATCTGCGCCAAGTCCTGAAGCGCTGTTGTAGTTTATAAATTCCGCATCTTTATCAAGCCTCATCCTTGAAATTCCGGTTCCCGTCGTAATCCAATAGTCGCCTTTTGAAGTTTCCATAATCTTGAAGATGATGTTTCCGACAAGTCCGTCTGCTGTTGAATATTGAGAAGCAATTTCTCCGTTCTTTACAGAAAAGATTCCTCCGCCGTCTGTTCCGCACCAGATTTCCCCGTTCATGTCTTCATAGATGCACATGATGAACTCGTTTGCAAGTCCGTCTTCTTTTCCAAAATTGCGGATTTTTCCTGTTTTGCCGCTTACAATCGAAAGTCCGGAAGTTGTTCCGATGTAAATGTCGCCGCTTCTTGTCTTAAGCGCAACACGAGCCTTGTAGCCTGCAAGACCGTCTTCCTGAGAAAGAGAATAAATTTTGCCTTCCGGAGTCATTATCACTTCTGTCGGTTTTTCGTAAACAGAAACGAGAACAGTTCCGTCGTAAACTACAGAAACGTCGCGGATACGGATATTGCTGCAAGCTTTTGTAAGTTCATTTTCTACAAATACTTTATTTTTTAGACAGTAAAGTCCGTTGTCGCCTGCAAGCCAGACAAGACCACGGGTTGTATCTTCTGAAATCGCATTGATTGTGGTTTTCATTACAGTTGTGCGGAATTTTGCCGGAGTAAGTTTTTCAATTCCGCCGCGGTCAGTTGCAAACCAGATGTTTTCTTCCCTGTCCTGAATGATTTTTACAACATTGTCATTGGAAAAACCTGCAGAAGAATCCATGTAAGACCAGATTCCGTTATGAAGAATGCTGACGCCCGAGTCGCGCGAAATCCACATATAGCCGTTCTTGTCCTGAAAAATGCACTTTACAGTAGCACCGGGCTGCACTCCGTGCCCTACGTCGTAGACAATTTCTTTTTCGCCGGAAAGTTTTACGGCATAATGAGGCTCAACGCCTAACCAGAAATTTGTTTCGGAATCCTGAGTAATGCAGGTTATTATATGGTCTTTAAAAC
>CAVDRA010000231.1:0-3015 GCA_963611155.1 bacterium
CCGACTCTACAGCGGCTCCAGTCTGCATTATCGCCCCGATTTCTTCCTGGGCGGCCGCTGTTTCAGGCTTTGTCACAACGGGAGAAAACGGAATCGCGCTTTTCTGCAAGGCAATTCCGTTTAATTTCTATGCTCTTTTTACGCTGGTCATGCTTTTCGCTCTCACTTTCATGCGGTTTGAATACGGCGAAATGTCAAAATTCGAGAAAGCGAAAGAATTTATGAGCGCCAAAGATGAAGACTCGGAAAATGAAGAATCTAAAGATCCGGCAGCCTTGAATTCTGACGGAAAACGGAAAGGAACAGTTCTTGACCTTGTGGTCCCGATTGCGGTTCTGATTGTTTTCTGCGTTGTCGGAATGATTTACTCGGGAGGATTTTTCAGCGCGGGCGAAACTCGCTTTGATTTTGTTGACTCATTCGCCTCATCTGACGCCTCGGTCGGCCTTGTAATCGGCTCGCTCGCGTCAATCATCATCACGCTTGCATGGTATCTTTTGCGCCATGTAATCTCGTTCAAGTCGGCAATGCTCTGCCTTACAGACGGATTCAAGGCTATGGTTCCTGCAATTTTGATTCTGTCTCTGGCATGGACTCTAAAATCAATGACAGACAGCCTCGGAGCAAAGGATTTTGTCGCAGGAATCGTGTCGGGAAGCGCCGGAAGTCTTCAGATTTTCCTTCCTGCGATTATTTTTGCGATTGCATGCGGACTTGCGTTTGCAACTGGAACTTCGTGGGGCACATTCGGAATTTTGATTCCAATCTGCATTGCGGCTTTTCCGGAAGGTTCTCTTAGAATCATCTCAATTTCAGCTTGCATGGCTGGAGCCGTCTGCGGCGACCATGTTTCTCCGATTTCAGACACAACGATAATGGCGAGCGCCGGCTCCCAGTGCGACCATGTGAACCACGTTTCGACACAGCTTCCTTACGCAATGACTGTTGCGGCCATCTCATTTCTGACATTTATCGTCGCAGGCCTCACATCAAAGCTTCCAATCGCAGTAAGCGCGGGAATTTCTCTCGTGTTTGGACTTGCGCTTCTTTTTATCGTTTTGACTATGATAAAGAAGAATACAGCTAAGAAAGCCGAGGTTTCAAAAAGCTAAAAATATCTAGAACGAAATCTTTCTAGTTTTTTATGACTTCAAGAGATTTTGACTGATATTTCGGCAGGAATTTTTTCTTGCCGGAATTTTCAAAGCTGACGGTGATGCAATATTCTCCGTCGGCATTTTCCTCTGTCCGCGAGATTACGCCATATCCGTAGTCGTCATGAAAAATCCGGGTTCCCTCTGAATATTTTTTCTTGATCGGATCATTTTCAATATCCGGATGGCTAAGCCCGCGCGCGCCGTAGTCTCCGCCATGGAACGCGCTTTTTCTGTAGCTTGATGGAACATTTCCTATAGTCTTGAGTTTTTCCGGAGCCACCTCAAGCAAAAACGGACTTGCGGCCATGTATTCGATTCTGCCGTACATTCTGCGCATTGCGCAGCTCGTCAGATAAAGCTCGTTTCTTGCCCGCGTCATTCCAACGTAGCAAAGGCGTCTCTCCTCTTCAAGCTCGTCTCCGGTTTTATCCTGCCGGGGGAAAATTCCAAGCTCCATTCCTGTCATTATCACACGGTTAAATTCCAGGCCCTTAGTGTTGTGAAGCGTAATCAAAGTGACTCTGTCCTGATTTTCATCGCTGTCATCGCCGGTTTCTTCAATAGAGCGGTCAAGCTCGATGTTGTCCAAAAATTCAATCAGACCGGCCATGGAACACGCATAGCTTACAGCATTGTTCGAAAGCTCCTGCAAGTTCGCGACTTTCTGCGTTCCGGAAATTTCATCCTGGCTTTCATGATAGCTTTTCAGTCCGGATTTTTCAGAAATCATCTCGATAAGCTCAGAAAGCTTAGTCTCCGCTTCACCGGGAAGTTTTTTTTCATCGTGAATATTTTCTTCCTGAATAATTTCGTTAAGATTTTCTTCATGAAGAGATTCGGGCGGGAATGTTTTTTGTGAATCCTCATTCTCAAGCGCAGCCGGCGCAAAATCAGTCTTTCCGATTTTTTCTTCAAGGTCGCCGATTAAATCCGCAAAATTCAAAACGCCCTCGCGCGCCTTTTTTGAAAGCGACGGAGCAATAGCCCTGCACGATTCAAGAAGACTTATCTGATTTTCGCGCGCATAAGACACGATTTTTTCCTGGCTTGTTGCTCCGATTCCGCGCGCCGGCTTGTTTATCACACGCCTGAAAGCAATTTCGTCTTTTGAATTGGCAAGAAACGCTAGAAAGGCAAGCAAATCCTTGACTTCCTCGCGCTCGTAAAATTTAAGCGAGCCGACAAGCTGATAAGGAATTTTTCTGTGCAGAAAAGTTGACTCAAAAGAAAGCGACTGCGCGTTCGTCCTGTACAAAACCGCCCAGTCACTGTAGGAGCTTCCGTTTTTATGCGCAAGCGAAATCAAATCTGCGCAAAAAGCGGCTTCCTCGTCCTGATTCGGCAAAAACGCGAGAACCGGCTTTTTTCCTTTTCCGCGCTGCGAGAAAAGAGTTTTTCCAAGCCGCCCGTTGTTGTTTTTCACAACATCGTCGGCAACGCCCAAAATCTCCTCTGTAGAGCGGTAATTTTTTTCAAGTCTTATTATTTTGTCCCGGGAAATTTGTCCTTGAAAGTCAGAATGTTCTGTATCTCCGCCCCGCGGAATTTGTAGATTGACTGGTCATCGTCGCCGACAACGCAAACGTAAGTTCCGTCAGTATTTTCATTATTGGCGCAAAGACCGTATTTTACGCCTGAAAGCTCCTGCAAAAGCAGAAACTGCGCCACGTTTGAATCCTGATATTCGTCAACCATAATTACTCTGAAGCGCGAATGAAGGCGCTCGCGCACAAATTCGTTGTTGTGAAGCACAAGGTAAGGAAGCATAATCAAGTCGCCGAAATCAACATTTCCAGTCTCGCGCAGACGCTTTTCGTAAGCCTCGTAAACATTGACGAATTCAATATCTGAATCAATG
>CAVDRA010000232.1:0-3003 GCA_963611155.1 bacterium
CAACGCTCCGCGCCTTCCGGCTCCCTAGCGCAGTGCAAGCGGAGATAAAAGCCTTAGTTTTTCAGAGCCTCGACTTCCTCAACTGAAAGCCCTGTCGCCTGAGAAATCTGCTCTATCATAAGGCTTGTTTTCAGAAGATTCGCGGCTGTTTCGCGCGCTTTTGCCAGCGCTGCTTCCTCTGCAGTCATGTTTTCTTTAGCCTGTGATTCTGCGCCGGCTATGCTTTCAGAAACGCTTTCTTCAGCCTTTGCGCTTTGCGCGCTTGATTTAGGCTTTCCGAGCTTTGCCGAAGCCTGCGGGGCAAAAGCCGCGTCTGTCTTGTTTTCTTCCGCTGTGTTTGCGCCGGTTTCGCTGCCAGAGTCTCCTCCGCTTTGAGCGCTTTCATTTCCCGCGAATTCGGCCGCGAACTGCGTTATCAGGTCGTCGATTGTCACATTTATAAACCCGAGAAGCTCTTCTTTCTTGTAATATCCGCTTGATATCAGAATGCTTTTTTCCGATTTTCTTGTGTATTCCTTGTTTACAAATTCCCGTCCGCGCTCGTCGAGAATTTTTATTTTCATTGTCACAAGGGCCGCCATCTCGCCTTTCTGCTTGTTGCCTTTCACGATGACTTTCTTAAAGCTGAAGTCCATTGAAGCGAGCGATTTTGCGCCCAGCTCCTCCTCTATTATGCGCGCCCTTTTCGCGCCGAGAACTGACATGTCCTTGTAGCCTGTGGCGCAGACCGAGTCTGAAAGCGAGTTGTAGAACGAGCCGCGCGTGTATTCATAAATGTCAGAGCTTACGACTTCGCTTTTCCCGATAATCTGCACGCCTGCGGTTTCCGCCATGATTCTCCGGAAGCTCTCGTCCGCGTAGTCGAGCCGGTCAACCGCCGTGGCAATCTCGGGGTTTTTGCCGTCGATCGCCTTGTTTAGAAGAGCGTTGAAAGCTCCGTCTGTGCTGAGCGTCTCGTCGCTGTCGTTTTTTGTTTTCTCCTGCCACGGGACAAGACTTGTTCCTGTAACCGAGACCACCGCCATCGGCGACTTTCCGTCCAGGCTGATATTTTTCGTGGAGGCGCAGCCTGAAAGCAAAAATAAGGCCGCCGCGCTTAAAAAACTGATTTTTGAAGAAATTCTTTTCATTTTGTTTTCCTTGAATACTTTTAGAACTGTCATGTTTTTAAATATGATGAATTTGCGCCCTTAACGCAACAAAAAAAAAGGCTTCCCGGAAAAACAGGAAGCCTTTTTAAGTCAAGCTGTAAAGCCGTTATTACATCTTTATACGAAGAACAACTGGAACGTCAAATGTGAGGTCTGTTCCTCCGTCGCTAGGGTTGAGAACCTTGTTCAAGCGGAGAGCTGTTGTGATGGCAGCGTTCTTTCCGGCTGTGAATTTTCCGCGGAGAGATGTCACGAAGAACTGTGAATCGTCATCTTTGTTGTCATCTGCATCTGTAAGATCTTTGTTGAAGTATCCGAGGTCAAGGGCAGCTGTCACAATGTCGTTGAGCTTGTAAGAGAACTCGCCTGCGACCTGCATAGCAGAAGCGTTGTCCACATAGTTTTTGTTGCCGTCAGAGTCCTTGAGCTGAACACCGTCAGCATTGAGAGACACGTTCTCGTATTTAGCTCCCAAAGCTACTGTCATCTGAGAGTTGATGTTGTACTGTCCGCGCAAGTCAACCGCGAATGCAGACTTGACTGTCTCGCCGTCATCTTCATCGAGTCCGTTTGTTCCGTAAGTGAAGCCCACAACAACGTTCTTTGTGTTCTGGATCATAAGAGGCGTGATGTAGAGACCAAAGCCGTAAGATTTGTTGACAGGATTCTTGAAGATAAAGTCGACTGCGGCTGTGCCGTCTTTTTTCCATGCGGCCTCGAACACATATCCGTCGTACTGCATGAAAGCGTCGCTGTCATCTGCTGTGTATTCATCATAAGGCCATTGCGTAGAATTGTTCTCTACAAGACCGCCCTTCAAGAGAAGGTTTCCGCCCGCAACATCGCTGAAAGTGTAGTCAGCCAGGAACGAAAGGTTGTTTCCGGCTGCAACCTGGGAAACGTTGCCGAAGTCAGCAAGCCAGTTGAGATCGTTCAGCTCTGTCGCTTTTCCGAAAGTTGAAGCAGCAAGACCGTTCTTAGAAGAAAGACCCATTGTCTTAGAGAATTCCTCGTCAAGAATGCCCTGCTCTGTGGCTGTGTAGTTACCGCGGTTTGTGAAGCGGCTGTCGTATGTTCCGGCAGTAACCTTGAATGCGCCCCAGTTCAGCCATCCGTAGTAGTTGTCGATAGCAAATGCTCCGTTTTTGCCGTTTTTGGTTCCAGGATTTGAGAGCGTGATTTCAGCGGCAACTCCGGCATAGTCTGTTGTGCCTTTTACAGCCAAAGTATCAGAAGCTGTGCCGAAACCGTCAAGGTCGGCAAACTTCGTAACTGTATAAGCGTCCTTGGTGTCAGTTTTTGTTTTTTTTGTAAGTGTGTAAAGATCCGGGCGAACGCGGACGTTCAAAGATGTTGTAACCTCAGCAGCGGCGAAAGAAGCAGCCATGGCAGCGATAGCGGCTGCAGTTATGATTTTTTTCATTTTAAAAAATCCTCCTTTTTTATTGGGAAGTTTAAACCGACGGTTTATTTACTTCCTTTTGATAGAATTATAGATTTATACTTTTCTACAGTCAATGTTGACTTTTTTAACTTTTCCGACAAATTCGTAACCAACTTTTTTTATGATTGTTGATTTTTACCGGCAAAAAAATATAAAAACACACCGCAGAAGATTTTACGGACAGGCGTATAAGATAATGTTTTTCGCCGAAAAAGATTTTACGGATGGGCGTGCAGGATAATGTTATTCGCCTGAGAAGATTATTCTGACGGGCGTGCAGGATAATGCTATTCGCCTGAGAAGATTATTCTGACAGGCGCACAGGACAATATTATCCGCCTGGGAAGACTATGCTAGCCCTAAATTCGAGTTTTTAATTTAAGCGAAGATTTCAGTCTGCACTGAATG
>CAVDRA010000233.1:0-2996 GCA_963611155.1 bacterium
GCTTTGCGCTGCTGTTGCCGCGCAAAGCTTTTTTAACCGCCGGCCGCCCGGGAAAATCTCCGCGACAAAAATCAGTATTTTTCAGTTTCGCCGCGGCGGAAAAGTTTTCTGAAAACAAGGCGCGCAAAAGGCCCGACAAGAATTATCTGGAGCGGGAGCGCCATTATGAAATTCTTGCAGTAGGTGACGATGTAGTCAGGAATAAAATTTTTTGTGAAACCGAAGCCGTGCCAGGTTCCAAGAATGCTTGCGAGCATCACCTGGAAAATAACCGTAAAAGTCTGGACCGCAAAAATGATTATTATCGGCCGGTTTTGCGGCGTTACAACTCTGAAGGCGCAGAATTTCGCTATCGGCGACGAAATCAAAAGCGCGCAAAGAAAAATAATGATGAATTCAAACCACATTGATTTTAGCGCGACAAGAAATGTTCCGTTCGTAAAGCTAGCGGAAGCAAGGACTGTGTTGTACAGGGTCATAAAATAGACCATCAGCAACGCTGTGATAAAAGTGAAAACAAGAACCTCGAGTTTTGTTTTTGGCATTTTTTTCCTCCATAGTTTTTTTTATTTTCAAATATGAAATGCAAAACACAGACTTGAAAATAAAAAAAGGACAACAAATAATTCTTTTCCGACCGACATTTGGAAAAGAGCCATTTATTGTCCTTTCATTAAGATAATGATTTCATTTTTTATACAATTTTTTCAAAGAAAAATCAAGGAAGAGCTTGTACTGCTATAAACCGCACAGTTTGCGGAAAATTCTCCTGTCTGTTATCTGTGCCGGGTTGTAAACTGCCAGTAATAAAGATTCGGGAAACTGTGCATAATCTTTTGCTTTAGGCTGAGCGGCTTTAGCATTTTTGCGTATTTTACAAACGTTTTCCGCCGCTTTCGTTTTAGCGCCTTGCCTGTCATGTTAAGGCAGATTTTCTGGTTGTATGCTTGTTCAGAAAGTTTGCCTGTTCCAAAACGACCTACAATGTATTCTTCAATGTCTGCGACACCAACGCAAAAATCCATGCTCTTTTTGCTGTTTTTCGCATTGGAAATTGAAGTTTCAAGCACTCTGTAGGCGGCGAGTTTTTCGCTAAAATATGCACATTTTTTATAAAAACTGATTGAAAGCCATGCCGGCTGGTCAAAAGTCTTGAAATTCAAGTTTACCCAGTCGCCCATGTTGCAGTAAGAATCAAAATCTTTTTTACAGAACATTACAGAGCAGGCACCTCTAACTCCGTTGTTTCCTAAAAGTTCTTCGTACCAGCGAGTTTTTTCGCGTATGTGGGTGTTGAAAACACTGCCTTTGTTTATTTCGTTTCCGTTCTGGTCAATTTCTATTATGTCGCCTGCAACCAGGCCAAAATCTTTGTTCGCTTCTAAAAAATCTACCTGTTTTTGAAGTTTCTGTTCGTTAATCCATAAGTCGTCGCTTTCAAGAATTGCAACGTACTTTCCGCGTGCTTTTTCCATAAGCTTTTTGTAGCTTTTTATAAGACCGCAATTCTGGTTTTCTGTAAAAAGGCGGATTTGTCCGGGATATTTTTCTGCGTATTCCCGGGCGATTTTTAGGGTGGAATCTGTTGAGCAGTCGTCGTGAATTAAAAGTTCAAAGTTAAAGCTGCATTTTTGGGCAAGGGCTGAATCAATCGCCTGAGCAATGTATTTTTCGTGGTTGTATGTTGGCATAAGGATAGAAACGGTGATGGATTGTGTCATGCTGCCACCGCCGTTTCTGTAAAGTTTCTGTCAGTGTAACTATACTTGTGTACCCCCCCCATTATGGAGAGAGCGTCATTGTGTTCCTTTACTGCAAGTTTCATTTTCATTCTCCTAAAAGTTTGGTTTCAATTTTTGTTCTGAGTTCTGCAAAGTCATTCTGCGTGCTGAACTCGTGGTATTTTTTTATGCCGAGCATATGAACAATACGCTTTATGCTCCATAGAAGTCTTGTTTTACCCTTGTAGCGATATACGATGCGGCACTTTTTGCCGGACAGCTTTTTGTACAGCTTTTGCCACGTTGAACTAAAAGGACAGCGGGTTTCTTTTGTCCACGGTTTGCGTCCGGAACAGTAGTGAATGAGAACCGGATTTTGCTGTGCTTCCTGAACTTCGTCTTCAAACTCTGGCGGAAAGGTGTGTTCATTTTCAAAAATCTGTTCACACGCATTATATTTTATAGGACAGTATTTTATTGTTCCGTTCAGTATTTTGTTCAGTGCGTCCTGGTCGTGCCATTTACAGCTGTTTCTGTGTTCCGTTACAAACGCAAGAGTTTTATTCTGAACGTCATTTTTACGCCACCAGTCAACGTTTATCAATTGGACACCTGCGTTGAAGTAACTGTTTTTTTCCGGATATTCTAATCGAGTGTGGAAAGTGTGTTCTCCTGTCTGCATATCATGGACGGCTGCCATTGAAAAATCTGTAAGGTCTGTTTTGTAAAGTTCTTTTATTGAGTCCACGCAGATAATGTCTCCGTCTAAATATAAAACTTTATCCACATTTTTAGGCAGAAGCGACGGAATAAAAATACGCAGATAAGTTGCAAGCGAAACGTGGTCTTCTTTTTTTAACGTTGAAGAAAATGTATTTACTGTTTCGTCTGTGAGTACGCAAAATTCTACGGAACTTTTTTGTGAATATTTTTTCGCAGTAGATTTTAGAATATCTTTGTTCTGCTCTGTAATTCCCTGAGTAATCATATAGAAAGTAAAATCACCGCTTCTGTTTGAAAGCAGAATAGTCATCATTGCAACGGCGGTCGGTTTTACAAAGTTATCGTCAGTGGCAAAACAGATGTTCATATGCATTTTTTAAATCTCCATGCAAAAAACTAGGTGAACATTTTTGCACACAGGCACAAAAATATCAATCGTAGTATTTTAAACTCTTTCTGTCATCGGAAAATCGTGTTATATTAGGGCTATGAATATCCGAAAACTTCCGATTGGCATACAGAGTTTTGAATGGCTTAGAAATAATGACTATT
>CAVDRA010000234.1:0-2973 GCA_963611155.1 bacterium
AAGCACATCAAGCCGCTTCCGGCTTCTAGGCTAAGCTCTAGAGGGTTTTTCTTTGCTATTCGTCATCATCTTCTTCCGGCGGCGGAGCTTCATTTGTGAATGATGAAGAAGCCTCCTGTTCGCTTTCTGCTCCGGATTCATTGTATTTCTCCTGCTTCGTCTGCGCAATTTCCTGGCCTGTTTTTTTTGAGTGTCCTATAATTTGGCCGCGGAACATATCGCAGAGCATTTTTATCTGTTCCGGCGCATTTTCAGTTCTGTTTTCCTGCTTTTTCTCATGGAAAATCACTTGAAAAGAAACCTGTTCGCTAAAGTAGCTGGAAAGCACACCCGAAATCTTTTTTAGGTTTGCATCAAGCTGCATTTTCAAGAAATTTGACTGAACCGTTGTAGAAACAGTGTTTCCGTTTTTGCGCCATTCGCCGGTCTGATAAAGAGAGCTTGCCAAAAGAGGCTCGCGCATCGAAAGCTCTTTTAATATTTTTCCGCGGAAGTCCGAGGCCGGAACAGAATCGCCTGTGTTTGCTGTTTGTTCAGGCGGTTCAGCTCCGCCGTTAAGAAAAGATTGCGGAGTGTCTGGCGTTGGATCCGGGGGAGGGGGAGCGAAGTCTTCTGTAAGATTTCCTGAATATTCAGCAGAATTTTGCGCTTGAGGTGCAGAATTCTGCACAGATTGAACTTGCGGGGCTTGTGTTGGCCGGGCGAAAATGTTTTTCGGGGCAGAAACAGTTTTTCCGATATATGGATTTGCGGCTGTGGCAGAGGCTGCAGGTGAAGCGGCGTGGGAAAAAGAATTTTGCTGAGAAGCTGATTCGCCAGGAAAATGATTTTGGTTTTGAGACGCCGTGAAAATATTCGGAGCCGGTTTTCCGTATTGATTTTGCTGAGTGAAATTCTGCGCGTTTTTCTGCCTTGCTGTAAAAAAATTTGCGGAGGCTGTCTGCCGCTCATATGGAGTTCTTTCAGCGCTTGCGTCTCCTGCAGGCGGATTCGCGGTTTTGAGTTTTTCTGCGTTCAAAAGCAGATTTTTTGCCTCGTCTATCGCTTTTTTTACTTCCGACGGCGAAACATACTGCGTAAGCCAGCTGATTTTTGAAAAAGCAAGCTCGAGCTCGTATCGCGGAGAAAGCGAATATCTTATGTCGCGGAAAAGCTGGAGAAGAATTGAAAGCGCGCGCTCTGTCTGAATCGAATTCCATAAATTCAGCACAGTCTCTGAAAAACGTTCTTTAGGATGACCTAAAAGCGACTCTTTTGAAATTCCCGCCTTGATTAGAAGAAGCGAGCGGAGATATTCTGTGCAGTTTGTGATGAACTGCTCGATAGAAATTCCGTTCTGAAGAAATTCATCTATTTTTAAGAGAACATTCTCGCTTTCATTTTTTGCCGCCGCCTCAAAAATTTCATTTAGATTTTCGATTCCGACCAGGCCGAGCTTGTCTTTTATTTTTTCATATGTGATGTGATCGCCAGAAAATGCCGCAACTTGGTCAAACAAGGTGTAGGCGTCACGCATTGAGCCGGTGGATTCTCTCGCGACCCAATACAGGGCTTCATCATCAGCCTGAATTCCGATTTCTTTTGCGGCTTCTGCAAGCTCTATTTTGACTCTTTCAATAGGAACGAGACGGAAATTAAACTGTTGGCAGCGTGATTTTATCGTCGCTGGAACTTTATGAAGCTCCGTTGTCGCAAAAATAAAGATGCAGTATGCAGGAGGCTCTTCAATCGTCTTTAAAAGCGCATTGAAAGCTGAAGTCGAAAGCATATGAACTTCGTCGATTATGTAGATTTTATATCTTGAGCTTTGCGGCGGAAAAAGAACTTCGTCTTTTATCTGCCTTATGTCATTTACAGATGTGTTTGACGCTCCGTCTATCTCGATTACATCAGTGCTTTGACCTTTCGTGATTTCAAGGCACTGCTGGCATTTTCCGCATGGAGTCGCAGTAGGACCGTTTGCGCAGTTGAGGGCCTTTGCCAAAATTCGTGCGGTTGAAGTTTTTCCGCAGCCGCGAGGTCCTGAAAAAAGATATGCGTGGGCGATTTTTTTTGACTGTATAGAATTTTTTAAGGTTTCAGCAACAAATTCCTGTCCGGCAAGGGCGTCAAAAGCCTGTGGACGCCGGCGGGTCGCGGTTACTTCATAAGACATGCTCACTAGCGTACCGTAAAATCAGGATATTCTCAATTGTAATTATAAGCTGGGCGCTCCGGCTTCGCCGTCGGGCTATCCGTGGTTTCATTGTTTTGCGCGGAAGCAAGGCATGGAAGAAAATCAAAGCCGCAAAACAACGCTTCGCGCCACTCCTATCCCTAGCGCATAAAAGCTCGCAGGCAGGCGAATTCACGAATCGGAAAAAATCTATTATCATGTCCTTATGAATTTTCTTGAACTTAATGATGTTTCTTTTACTTATCCGCCGGTTGAAGGCGATGTTGACGAAAACGGAAAGGCGATTGAAGTTAAGCCTGTGTTTGAGCATTTTTCGGCGGAGCTTCCGTCAGGATTCGTTAGCTTTGTCGGGCAGAACGGATGCGGAAAAACAACGCTTCTGATGCTTTGCGCAGGACGCCTAAAACCTGATTCAGGAAGCGTGAATCTTTTGGGGCAGAATCCTTATCTTCTTGGACAGGAGCAGAAAAATCTTCTTGCCTCTGTAATTTATCAGAATATGGAATTCGAGGCGGAAGACAAGGTTTCTGAGCTTTTAAGCCAGGTTTACGCAAGCGGAAATTTAAAAGGAAAAGCAAAGGGAATAAATTCCGGCTCTGATCTTCTGAGCGAAGTTATCGATGTTTTCGAGCTTAAAAATGTCTTGAGCCACGGTCTTACGCAGCTTAGCAAAGGCGAGATTCAGCGCGTTCTTCTCGCGTTCTCGATTTTGTACGGAAGCGCGAGCGTTTTTATGGACGAGCCTCTTTTTGCGATGGAGGAATATCAGAAGGAAAATGCCCTGTCTTATCTTAGAG
>CAVDRA010000235.1:0-2959 GCA_963611155.1 bacterium
CATTCGGTGCCCCTACTATCCCTGGCGCGAAGCGACAGGCCGTGCGCATATTGCGCATGGTAAAATGGAGTGCTTTGCACGCAGGCATCCCTGGCACATTTCAATTTACAAACGAGGAAAATAAAAATGATAAGATTAATGTCACATTTAGTTGCTAATTACCCAACTCCAGAACTTTCATTTGCCGCAGCCGAAGCCCTAGTTGCCGGCGGAGCGGATTTCTTGGAAATTCAGCTGCCGTTTTCTGACCCGAATGCAGACGGACCTGTAATTCAAAATGCATGCTCAACTGTTTTAGCAAACGGAGCAACTTCAAAAGACGGTCTGGAATTCATCGCAAAACTTCGCGCTTCTTTCCCGAACGTAAAAATCG
This sequence comes from bacterium, assembly GCA_963611155.1. Lineage (GTDB taxonomy): Bacteria > Spirochaetota > Spirochaetia > Treponematales > Treponemataceae > Treponema_D. The sequence continues at coordinate 374 of CAVDRA010000235.1, forward strand.
GAATAATGTCTTATGCTTCGCTCATTTTTACGCCCGGAGTTGAAGAGTTTTGCCACAGAGCTTCCCTTGCCGGCGTAAACGCAATGATTATTCCTGATTTGCCGTTTGACTGCGACGAAGGCTTAACTGCAAGCTGTAAAAAATACGGAATGGAAAATATTCCGGTTGCCGCCCCAAGCATGACAGACGCGCGCATGCAAAAAATGCTCGACTGCGGATTTAAAACAATCTACGTGGCCTTGCGCGCCGGAATTACAGGAATGGACACAAAAATTGATGACAAAACGATTGAATTCCTTAAAAAATTCTGCCGGCCAAATAAAAGCGGAATTGTTCCGATGATTTATGGCGGCTTTGGAATTCACGGAAAAGAACAGTCACAGGCAATTGCTCCTTACGTTGACGGAGTTGTAGCCGGCTCTGTTTTTGTGCGGCTGATAGACGCGGCGAACGGCGACGAGAAAGTCTTGCAGAATACAATCCGGGCAAAGGCAAGAGAAATAAAAGGACTGTAAAATTTTGATTTCTATCTGGTAAGAAACGGAAGCTGATAAAATGTCGGCTTCCGTTTTTTTTATTCTGAAGCAGTCAAAAAAAATCACCATGAAAAACGTTTTTCGTTTTGCATCCAATTTTTTAGATATTGGTTATTTCTATAATGATTTTTATAAAAATACAAAACCTATTGACAGAGTAGGTTTTAGATAATAGTATGTTTACATACTAGGTTGCTAGGAAAAAATAGTTTTGGAGACGCATATGAAGTTTTATTTTGAGAAACTGGTTCGCGAAAACTTTAGAAACGGAGTCATGCGCGCCTGTTGCCGCAAGAAAAGCTTTTTGCTGGGCTGAAGCTTTCTTTTGAAAGAAACACTTTCATCTTTTTGCTTGTTTTTTGCGGTTTTTGCCCAGTTTAGCGCCGCATTTTTAAGCGATTTTTCAGATTCCGAAAAACAATTCGGAACGGCACATTTTTTACAGGAGGCGTAATAAAAACTTTGTCTAAAAAAAGCGTCAAAGTTTTTATTCACAAGTTTGTGTTGCAAACTTTCTTATCAAATGCGTTAAAAAAACAAATAGGAAATTGATATTTCCTCATTGACTTTTTACAGGAGAATAATATGGCAGATTTTTCAAATACACATTTCGAGACAAAACAGCTTCATGTCGGACAGGAGATTGCTGACCCGGCTTCAGATTCCCGGGCAGTTCCGATTTATGCGACAACTTCCTATGTTTTTCACAACGCGAAACATGCGGCTGATCGTTTTGGTCTTGCAGACACGGGAAACATTTACGGTCGCCTGACAAATTCAACTCAGGATGTTTTTGAAAAGAGAATTGCGGCTTTGGAAGGCGGATCTGCTGCTTTGGCTGTGGCTTCCGGCGCGGCGGCGATAACTTACGCAATTGAGGCTTTGGCGCAGGCCGGCGACCATGTTGTTGCCCAGAAGACAATTTACGGCGGAACTTACAATCTTTTGAAGCACACTTTAAAGCCCTTCGGAATCGAGACGACTTTTGTTGACGCTCACAATCTCGCTGAGGTTGAGGGCGCAATCAAGGAGAACACAAAGATCCTTTATCTTGAGACTTTGGGAAATCCTAACGCAGACATTCCTAACCTTGACGCTTTGATTGCGCTTGGCCATAAACACGGACTTGCGGTCATTGTAGACAACACTTTTGGAACGCCTTATCTGATTCGGCCGATTGAGCATGGCGCGGACGTTGTTGTTCATTCTGCCACAAAATTTATCGGCGGACACGGAACAACTCTTGGCGGAATTATCATTGAGTCTGGAAAGACAAACTGGAAGAGCGGAAAATTCCCGGCGATTGCGACTTCGAACGAAAGCTATCATGGAATCAGTTTTGCGGACGCAGTTCCGAACGCGGCTTTTGTGACTTATATCCGCGCAATTTTGCTCCGCGATCAGGGAGCAGCAATTTCTCCGTTTGCAGCTTGGGCTTTGATTCAGGGAACAGAAACTTTGTCGCTTAGAATTGAGCGCCACGTCGAGAACACAAAAAAAGTTGTTGAATATCTGGCGAAAAATCCGAAAGTGGCGAAAGTGAACCATCCGTCGCTTGCCTCTCATCCAGACCATGCGCTTTACGAGAAATATTTCCCGGACGGCGGAGCTTCAATCTTCACTTTTGAAATCAAGGGTGGAAAAGAGGCTGCATGGAAGTTTATCGACAATCTGCAGATTTTCTCGCTTCTTGCGAACGTTGCCGATGTTAAGTCGCTTGTGATTCATCCGGCTTCAACAACTCATTCTGAGCTTAACGACGCGGAGCTTGCCGACCAGGGAATTACTCAGAGCACAATCCGCCTTTCAATCGGAACCGAGCATATCGACGACATCATTGCCGACCTCGAAAGAGGATTTGCGGCGGTCTAAAAGATTAAGCTTTTATAATAAGAAAGCTGAAAAACAGTGCGGCGGACGTTTTGTTTGTTTGAAATGCCCGCCGTGCAGAAAATGAGACGCAGACGATTTCAATTTTCGCCTGCGTTTTTTTGTTTAGCCCAAATTTCGAGTTTTAGAAAAATTTACAAAAAACGCGTAATTCTTTAAA
>CAVDRA010000236.1:0-2944 GCA_963611155.1 bacterium
CAGCATATTATATCGATTATGTTTTTTTGCTTGCGGTGATGGTCTGTATGGCTTATGAAGTCCTTTCACAGCAGACATTTGAGAAATCTGTTCAGCGGCTGATGTCCTCTGCGTTCATAATTCTTTACTCAGGTTTTTTGCCTACTTTTGTTTCGCGGATGACGATTTTTGAGCATTCGCGCGAGTATATCGCGATTTTTGTTCTGATGGTTTGCATGTGCGACTCTGCGGCATGGTTTTTCGGAATTCTTTTTGGAAAAAACAATAAGGGAATCATCAAAGCAAGCCCGAACAAGTCTATTGTTGGATTTTTAGGCGGTTTTGCCGGCTCTATCGCAAGCGGAATTATAGGCCGACTTCTGTTTCCGTCGCTTTTTACCGGACCTGTTTTTAAAGTCGTCGCGCTTGGCTTTGTGATGGCTTTTGTTTCAATTCTCGGAGACTTGGTTGAGTCTGTTTTGAAACGCTCCGCTCAGATAAAAGATTCTGGTTCGATTGTTCCTGGCCGTGGCGGAATTTTGGATTCGGTAGACAGCATCTTCTTTGCGGCTCCGATTTATTACATAGGAATCAATCTTCTTTTTAATATTTAGCTAAAAAACTTGAAATATGAACAAGATGAAGCGAAAAAAAATTCTCGTTCTAGGATGCACTGGCTCAATCGGAAAAAGTTCGCTTGATATTCTGCGTAATCAGAGCGACAGATTTTTATGCTGTGGCTTGAGCGCAAATTCAAAAGAAAACGAGCTGAAGAAATTAGGAGCTGAATTTTGCTGTCCTATAACTTTGACATCAAAAGACGGAATCGACGGAATAAGGAATCTTATCGACGAGACAGAACCTGACATAGTTATAAACGGAATCGCAGGCAGCGCAGGTCTCGAGCCTAGCATGGCTGTTCTTGAGAGAGGGGTTGACTTAGCTCTCGCAAACAAGGAAACCGTTGTAATGGCCGGCTATTTGATGTTTGATGCGGCAAAAAAAAGCGGCTCAAGAATTCTTCCTGTTGATTCTGAGCATTCTGCAATTTTTACTCTTATTCATCAATGCGGAATTGAAAACATCAGAAAAGTCATAATTACTGCAAGCGGCGGACCTTTCAGAACTTTTTCCCCGGAAAAGCTGAAATCCGTAACGATAAATGACGCTCTGCGGCATCCTACATGGAGCATGGGGAAAAAAATCACGATTGACTCGGCGACGCTCGGAAATAAAGGCTTGGAAGTGATAGAGGCGCGCAGGCTTTTCGGCGTGGATACGTCGCAAATTCAAGTTGTGGTTCATCCTCAGAGCGTGATTCATTCGCTTGTTCAGACAAACGACGGAATTGTATATGGGCAGTTCAGCGAGCCTGACATGAAGCATCCTATTTTGCAGGCGCTTGACTGGCCTGAAATTTTGCCGGACTTTATGGAGCCTTTTGATTTGACAGACACATCTGACGGAAAGCGGACTTTGACCTTTGAAAAGCCACGCACAGACGATTTTCCCCTTTTGAAATTTGCCTTTGAGTGCGCAAAAAAAGACGGAAGTTATCCGATTGCCTTTAATGCCGCAAATGAGATTGCCGTGCAGGCTTTTATTGACGGAAAAATCGGATTCATGCAGATTGCGGATTGTGTCGGAAATGTTCTTTATCAAAATGATTGGTCCCAGCTTCCAAAAAATCTTTCCGATGTTCTTGAAGCTGACAGCAACGCAAGAAAAAAGGCTGAAAATCTAATCAGATGACAATTCTTACGATAATTCTCGGACTTATTCTTTTAGATGTGATTGTCTTTTTTCATGAGCTTGGTCATTTTGCGGCGGCGAAACTTTCCGGTGTAAAAATCGAAACTTTCTCGCTTGGAATGGGGCCTGTAATTTTTCACAAAAAGATAAATGAGACAGACTGGAGACTTTCGCTTTTTCCAGTCGGCGGGTATTGCTCGATGAAAGGCGAAAATGACGCTGATTTTATTCATGAGAATCCGGAGACAGCAGTTGACAGAGATTCTTTTTTTGGCGTGAAGCCGATTCAGCGCGCTTTTATTGGAGCTTGCGGTCCGCTCGCAAATGTTGTTTTTGCTTTCTTCGCTTTTTTTATTGTCTCTCTTGTAGGCTACACATACTATTCCGCTGGAAACGCCGTAAAAATTGCAACAGAGGTCTATCCTGAAATGCGTTCTGCGGCTGGAGAGGCAGGAATAAAGACCGGAGATAAGGTTATAAAAATCAACTCAGCTGAAATTTCAGATTTTTCTGATTTGTACACTCAGGTCGCTTCTCATCCTGATGAAAATATTCTTGTTCTTGTAGAGCGTGATGGAAAAAAACTGGAATTCAATGTTCATACTGATATAAATAAAAGCACAGGAGAAGGAAAAATCGGGGTAATTTCAGATGCTGATTCTGTCGAAAAGCGTGAGGCAAAAACATACGGATTTTTTGGAGCTTTCTTGAACGGCGCGAAAGAAACAGGAAACATGATTTTCTTGACAGTGAAAGGAATCTCAACACTTTTCAAAGGCGTGAAAATCTCGGAGTCTGTCTCGGGGCCTGCCCGCGTGACTTCTATGCTAGGCACGGTGGCAACTTCAGGTTTTTCAGCTGGTTTTAGGAACGGAATTTCTGGTGTCTTGCAGTTTATGGCCCTGATCAGTATTTCTCTTTTTATTATGAATCTTCTTCCAATCCCGGTTTTGGACGGATTTCTTGTCCTTACAAGCCTAATAGAGGCTGTCTTTAAAATTAGAATTTCACCAAAAGTCCGTAATGTTGTACAATTCATCGGAATCGCCCTTATTGCGCTTCTTTTTGCCGTGGCAATTACTGGAGATTTTCACTATTTTATGGGGTTAATAAATGTCAAAAAATAAATTGGAATCAGCGGCCGTATTCGCTCTTGCGTTTTTTTTATGCGCATCGCTTTTTGCACAGGCCAGCTTATCGACACAATCTCATC
>CAVDRA010000237.1:0-2920 GCA_963611155.1 bacterium
GGGATAGGAAAGGCGGCGTAGCCGTTGCAAAGTGAGCGAGCCGGAGGCGAGCGAACGGCGCAATGGAGCGCAGCGGCGCGGAACCTTGGATAGCCCGACGAAGCAACCGAAGGTTGCGGCGAACGCCCATATAAAAATCAAAGAATGCATTTGATTTTTTGCTTAGAAATATTTTTAAAACAAATAATTTGGAGAAAATAAATGATTACAGTTTCAGACGTGAGTCTTCACTTTAGCGAGAAACCGCTTTTTAAGGATGTGAACCTTAAATTTACGGCAGGAAACTGCTATGGAATTATCGGCGCGAACGGCGCTGGAAAATCAACTTTTCTGAAAGTTCTTTCGGGCGAAATTGAGCATGACACAGGCGATATTTTTATGACCCCGGGCGAACGAATGGCGGTCCTGAGCCAGGATCACTTCGCTTTTGACTCTTTCAGCGTGAAAGACACGGTTATGCAGGGCTTTCCGAAACTTTACGAAGTCTCAAAAGCGCGCGACGAGATTTATGCGAAGGCTGATTTCACCGAAGAGGACGGAATCAAGTCGGCGGAGCTTGAGACTGAATTCGGCGAGCTTGGCGGATACGAGGCGGAGAATCAGATTGAGCAGATGCTTTCAGGACTTGGACTCGAGGAGAAATTCCACGACAAGATGATGAGCGAGCTTGACGAGTCTCAGAAGGTGCGGGTTTTGCTTGCGCGCGCGCTTTTCGGAAATCCTGATATTCTTCTTCTCGATGAGCCGACAAACGGTCTTGATCTGGAATCAATCAACTGGCTTGAGGATTTTCTCCTTGATTTTGACAACACTGTAATTGTAGTTTCGCATGACCGCCATTTTTTGAACACAGTCTGCACTGTAATCTGCGACATTGACTACGGAAAGATCACGCAGTTTGCAGGAAACTATGATTTCTGGTATCAGATGAGCCAAATTCTGCAGAAGCAGGCACGCGACCAGAAGAAAAAGAACGAGGAGAAAGCGAAGGATCTCAAGGAATTTATCCAGCGGTTCGCATCGAACGCGGCAAAGTCAAGACAGGCGACAAGCCGGAAGAAAGTTCTTGAGAAGCTGGAGCTTGAAGATTTGCCAGTCACAAGCCGTAAATTTCCTTTTGTGCAGTTCAAGGCGGACAGGGAGCTTGGAAACAATATTCTTGAGTGCAGAAAACTTAACTCGAGGGACGAAGACGGAGTCCAGCTTCTTAAAGATTTTGACTTCAAAGTGAACAGAACTGACAAGATCGCTTTTGTCGGTATCGAGCACAACACAATCTCCTCGCTTTTCGATATAGTTTCAGGCGAAAAAAAGGCTGAGAGCGGAGAATACTTCTGGGGACAGACGACGAGCTTCACATATCTCGGACGCGACAACAACAAGTATTTCTCGAACGACCTTAACATTACCGAATGGCTCAAGCAATATTCAAAAGAGCAGGATGACGCTTACGTGCGAGGATTTCTGGGGAGAATGCTGTTCTCGGGAGACGAGTCTCTTAAAAAGGTGAAAGTTCTTTCCGGAGGCGAAAAAGTCCGCTGTATGCTTTCAAAGATGATGCTCACTGGCGCCAATGTTCTGATTCTTGACGATCCGACAAACCATCTCGACCTTGAGGCGATTGAGAGCTTGAACCAGGCGCTTGTAAGTTTTCCTGGCGTTATTCTGTTCACTTCGCATGACCATGAATTTATCCAGACTGTGGCGAACAGGATCGTTGAAATTACACCGAAAGGCGTGATCGACCGCATGATGCCGTTTGATGACTACATGGCAGATGAGCAGATAAAAGAGCTGCGAAAAAAATGCTACGAGGGCTCTGACAGAAAAATCAAATTTTAATTTTTTTGAAAGAAGAACAGCATAAATGAATCGCGCTCAGTAAATTGCGGCGAGTTTCAGCTGACAAAAAAAAGACTTGGTTCTGCCTTGCGAGGAACCGGGTCTTTTTTTTTGCAAAGTGAAGTTTCTTTTCACCCGATGAAATCGCCTAGTTTTTTGCATGCGGCAGCCTGAAACAAAAAAAAGGGCAGAATACAACAATAAGAATAGATTGTAAAACCATTTTGGTCGACAGAACAGGCATTATAGTAAGTATATCAGTTAAATAACTGATAAGGAGTTTTATATGTTGTTGTTTTCTGATGACCAGCTTCGCGCGTGTGCTTACCTTACTTGTGTTAAAAGATACGGTATCGAGCATATTATTGAACATCTTGATGAATGGTCTGTTTGCCATTGGGATGAAGTTCTATGAAACAGTTGAAATTTGATAAAGACGATAAAAAGCAGATTTCTTTTTATTGGTCTAAAAAACAATATAAGCGTTTTACTGATAAATTTCCTAATTTAACTACATTCTTCTTAACGAAAGTTATGGAGCGTGCAGTTAATGAAACTGGATTTTTTGAATCTGTAGTTCTTGGCGATTCGCTCGCTAGTGCTAATAAATATTAAAAGTCATTGGAGGTTAAAAATGACACTTGGTTTGTATGTCGCTTATGACAAAATTGCAAAAAAAGCATTGTTTACTTTTAGCAGTGCTTCTGATTCTTTGGCGGTCCGTGAGAATGCTCCGAATCTTTCAAAGATTGTTCCGCTCGGTGATATTGAGCTTCGTAAGATTGCTGAGATTGATGACACTTCACTTGAGCTCAGTTTGAAGATTGATGCTCCAGCTGGTTGCAATTCAAAACTCGTTTCTTGGGATTGTTACGAGTTCCCCGAATCACCAATTAAAAAGGAGACTAAAAAATGAAAGAAGAATTGAAAACTCCTTTGATGACGCTGATTAAGACTGTTGTAAGTGCCTTGCTTGTTTTTGGCTCTTCTATTTTAGGCCAATGGCTCGGTTCTGACCCTACTATCGCTTGTGTTGGTGCAAGCGTTGGTACTGCTGTTTTGGTTTCTTAAAAAAAAC
>CAVDRA010000238.1:0-2900 GCA_963611155.1 bacterium
CGACAGCTCCGTGCGGGTCGATAGTGTAGCCTGTTTTTTTGTGGCAGTCAGCGATTGAGTTTATGATTCCGTCGTTGTCAAGCCAGTAAGAGGCAAAAAGCTGGCGTACTTCGCCGAGAGAATACATTGCCGAAATTCTCTCGTAGTTTGAAGGCGCTCCGACATCCATTGCGTTCGCATAAGTTTCCACGGACGGCCGCGCGTCGTATTTTCCTGTTGCAATCCAGTCTGGAACAGTGCGGTTTGAGTTTGTCGCCGCGACAAAACCTGTGATCGGAGCTCCCATCTCGCGGGCAATCAGGCCTGAAGTGAGGTTTCCGAAGTTTCCAGACGGAACAATGCAGATAATCGCCGGATTTTCAAGCTTTGTATCGCCCCATGCGCGTTCTCTTACAGAAAGGCTCGCGTACATATAATAGAAACTCTGCGGAAGAAGCCGGGAGATGTTGATTGAATTGGCAGATGAAAGACGGAGAACTGAGCGCAGCGAATTGTCAGTAAATGCAGTCTTCACGAGTTTTTGGCAGTCATCGAAAGTTCCTTTTACCTTAAGCGCCCTTACATTTCCGTCAAAAGTTGAAAGCTGCTTTTCCTGAAGCGCAGAAACTTTTCCTTCCGGATATAAAATTGTAACGTCAAGTCCTGGAACATTGTGGAAAGCCGAGCCTACAGCCGAGCCGGTGTCGCCGGATGTCGCAACGAGAATGTGCAGCGGAGATGACTCGTTTCTGTTGAAATACGACATGACGCGCGCCATAAATCTCGCTCCGAAATCCTTGAATGCGCAAGTCGGACCGTGAAAAAGCTCGAGAATATATGAATTCTTGTCAACTGGAACTGCTGGAGACATGAAAGGGTAGGCATCATGGATAATCGCTTCCAAATCCTTGTCAGGAATTTCTCCCTCAACGTAAGGCTTGGCCATTTCAAAAGCGATATTTCTGAAAGAAGGCTCTGTGGATTTGTTTAAAAACTCTTCAGAAAGCTTCGGAAATTCAACCGGAATATACAGTCCGCCTGTTTTCTCGTTCATTCCGCCAAGAACTGCAGTCCTGAAATCCGTCTTTACAGTTTTGTCGCGTGTGTCTGTGTAAATCATTTTATTTTCCTTTTTTATTTAAATTCCGTATTTTAAGGATTTCGCAAAATCGTCCGCAAGATTTTTTCTCGCGTCGCGGAGAACGTTCCATTCGTTCTTTCCACTTGCGAAAGAGTCTTTTTCCTCAGAAAAAACGACTTCGCCTGTCTTAAGGTTAAGGCATTTTAAATTTCCGGTCAGAGTGATTTTGCTTGTTCCATCGCTGTCTTTTTCCGCCGACTTGTATTTTACAGTTCCGTAGACCAGATACGACGAATTGTTTCCGACCATAGCCTTCGCTTTTCTCTGCAATGCAAGAGCGTCATCTTTCAGCACTTCATTTGTAAGGTCAATATTTCCGACTCCAGTAAATCCAAGCTGCATAAGGCTTATCAGAAGATTCGATGAAGATATCGGATTCGACGTGACCGGTTTTCCGCTTTGGCTAAAGTCAACAACAGCAATCAGCCCGCCGGCGTTTTTTAAATTTGTCTGGACTTTGTAAGGCGCGCTCACAGAAAGCTTTTCTGCCGCCTCTGCTGTTTCCCTGTCAGAAATGTCGCCGTCAGGATAAAATTTGATTTCAGAATTCATTGATTTTTCCGCTGTTTCAGGCAGAAACGACAGCGTTCCGTTTTCATCTGTAAAAAGAACTTTTTTCGCATTTTGATAAGGAAGAGAAATCGCAATCGCAAAATTCGGCACTGCGTTTCCGTTTGAATCAGCCGCTTTTACAATGTAAGGCTTTGAAAAAGAGCGTCCTTTTATTGTCTCGCCTGGAAAAGACTCTAGTTTCAAAGTTATGCCGGCTGTTTTTTCTGCATATATTTCAGCGGCTGTCGGATTTTTTTCCTGTGTCCCTGTTTTAGCCTGGACAACATTCTGCGCTTCTGGGATGTTTCCAGAAACGCTTCCTGAGACGGCGTTTGCGGCTGTCCCGCACGAAATTAATGATATTGAAAAAATTGAAGAAAAAACAAGAGCGTATTTTAAATGCGCGCCGGTACTGATTTTCATTGAACTGTCTCCCCTCTTCTGATAACCGTGTTTGAGAAATTATTATAAGTAAAACTTTTCTCTTTCTCAATAGTTACGCATTTGAGCTCCTGTTTTTTTAGTTTCCGGAAAGAATTCTTTTTGCCTCTGCGACAAGATAGAAAGAGCCTGTCACAAGCAGAACTGATTTTGTCTTTCCTGCGAAATTCAGGGCGTTTTTTATCTGCGAGGAAAAATCCGCGTCAAAATCATATTCAATCTCATTTTCCCAAAAAGCCTGCTCCATTTTTTTTGTGTCTGAGATTTTTACGTTTCCGGGCTTTGTCAGAAAAATTTTCTGGAATTTTCCCCTGAAAAGAGGCGCAATATCTTTCACGTCTTTGTCGGCCGCGCAGGCGAAAAGCAGAACCGGTTTTTTCCATGTTTCCGTGCCTGCTTCCTCGTTTTTAATATTTTCTTCGCATTCAAAAGATTTCTGAGAATCATTTTTTGCCAGACGCAAAAGCCCTGTCTCCTCCATCGTCTCCATTGTGAACGTCACGCTGTTCACAGTGTGTGCGCCGTCAAGAACAAGGTATGGAATATTTTCGTATTTTTCCGGGGACGGCACAACCTCGAATCTTGCCGGAAGAACGGCGCTTGAAAGTCCTTTTTCAATTGTCTCCTCGCTGATTTCAGGAATTGCGCTTTTTACCGCCAGAGCCGCCAAAGCCGCATTCTGGGCCTGAAATTTTCCGAGCATTTTAAGTCTTGCGTTAATCGGACGCGAAAAAAGCTTCGACTCAAAGCTCACATTCATGGTCGGATGATTTTTTTTCCGGGCGTT
>CAVDRA010000239.1:0-2862 GCA_963611155.1 bacterium
GTACGGAGTCTCAATCATGTGGGCTCCGAATCTTCTGATCGGATTTTCAGGTCTTGCTTTTTATTGGGGGCTGATCAGAAAATGAAAATGATCGAGTATCTTTTCAGAAAAGTTCTTCCATTATTCATAGGCGCGATTGTCTTTTTTTCGCTAGTCCTTGTCATGGTCGATTTAATGATGAATCTTTGGAATTTTATCTCGAATGGTGTTTCACCCGCACGGGTTTTCAGGATAATGGCTCTGTATGTTCCGAAGACAATCTGGTATGCGGCTCCAATCGCGATTCTCTTTGCTGTTTCTTACACTTTGAGCGATTTGTACGCGAACAATGAGCTGATTGCGATTTTCGCTTCCGGAATTTCTCTTTTTAAATTTACTTGCCCGCTTTTGTTTTTCGCTTTTGTTCTGAGTTTTGCGATGTTCTTTTTTGACGACAAGGTTGTAGTTCCGACTTATGCGAAAAAAAATTCCGAGCAGGAAGAAGTTCTCCGGAAAGAAAAATCCCTTGACAATGAAAAAATAGTTGTCTTAAGCGAAAACGGAAATATCGTCTACAAAGCTGAATCTTACGACGACACTGAAAAAAAACTGTCTGGACTCTACATCGTGCTTAGAAATGATGACAAAACTCTTTCTTCAATAATCCGCGCGGATTTTGCAAGATGGGACGGCGAGAAATGGAATCTCTCAAAAGCTGTCCAGTACAAAATCGACGATGACGCCGAGACTATAAAGGCTGGTCGAATCGGCTCTGAAATTTCCTCGTGTCTTACAGAAATTCCGGAGACTTTCCAGAACAATGTTGTGAGCGTCGAGACAGTTGACTCAAAAACAGCAAAATTATATATTGAGCACCTTTTAAAAGCCGGGCTTCCGGCATCGGAGCAGCTTTCGCTTTACTACAAGAAATACTCATTTCCTTTTGTAGTGTTCATTGTTGTGTTCTTGTCGATCGGGCTTAGCGGAAAAACCAGAAAAAATGTCATGCTTATGAGCCTTGCCTCATGCATTTCGGCTTCAGTTCTATTTTATGTGACGCAGATGATTACTATGCTCCTTGCGAAATTCGAATATATTTCGCCTTTTGCCGGAGCATGGTTCCCGGTTTTTATGTTCATAATAATCGCGGCTGTTGTTATGCGTTACGCACGCACATGAAAAAAAAGCTCGCATAGAGAAAAAAAATAAAATATTTTGGAAAAAATTGGAGAAATTATGGAAAATATTTTTGATATAAAACACGAGTCGTCTGACGGAAAAGCGCGGACAGGCGTTCTTCATCTTCCGCACGGAGACGTCAAGACCCCTGTTTTTATGCCGGTCGGAACAAACGCGACCGTAAAAGCTGTGTCAAAAGATGATTTGGAAGAAATCGGATTTGAGATTATCCTTGCGAACACTTATCATCTTTACTTGCGGCCCGGAAGCGACATAATCGAGCAGGCGGGCGGCCTTCACGGATTTTCAGGCTGGAAACGCAATTTTTTGACTGACTCAGGCGGATTTCAGGTCTGGAGCCTTTCAAAACTCCGGAAAATCACGGAAGAAGGCGCCCGTTTTCAGTCAAACATCGACGGAAGCTACCATATGTTCACGCCGGAAAAAGTAGTCGATATTCAGTCTCAGTTCAATTCTGACATTCAAATGCAGCTCGATGTCTGCACGGGCTGGGGCGTTGAAAAAAACGAGGCTCTCCATGCATTGAAAACAACCGAGAATTGGGCAAAAAGGGCAAAAGACGAATGGCTTAAAAAACGCGAAACAGGCTACAAGGGAATTCTTCTTCCGATTGTTCAGGGAAATTTTTTCGAGGATTTAAGAAAAAGGAGCGCTGACTTTGTGACAGGCCTTGATTTGCCTGCTCTTGCAATCGGAGGACTCAGCGTCGGCGAGCCGCCTGAAATTTTCGCCTCGATGATGGACTTCACGGTAAGCTATCTTCCAAAAGAAAAAGCAAAATACGTCATGGGAATCGGAACTCCAGACTACATTCTCGATGCCGTTCACTCAGGAATCGACATGTTCGACTGTGTTCTTCCTACAAGAAATGCCCGGAACGGAAGCTATTTCACACGCGACGGAAATCTTCCGATAAAGCAGGAGCGGTTTGCCCGCGATTTTTCGCCTGTCGACCCAGAATGCGGCTGCAAAGTCTGCCGGAACTACACCCGCGCTTATCTCCGCCATCTTTTCAAAAGCCAGGAAATTCTCGCAAGCATGCTCGCAAGCTACCACAATCTTTATTTCCTCCACAACATGATGAAAGAAATAAGAAGCGCAATCGAGGAAAACCGCTTTGAAGAATACAGAACAAATTTCCTGAAACGCTACCATTCCGGAAGATGGAATTTGGGCAAAGGCTCTGTAAAATAACTTCCAAAAAACAGTAAAAAAAGCGGCACTAAAATGTCCGGGCGCTGCCCGCTTCGCGGGCCGGCTGTTCCGCCCTTCGCTATCCGCTCATTCTTCCGCTCCGCTTCAGAACAGCCTTCGGCTGGGGCTACATAGCCTAGCGCAGAAGAGCAGAAACCGTTCTATAAATAAATCATAAAAACGTCTAAAATACAGACATTAAATTTAAAAACGGAGATAAGATAAAGAAAATGAAAAGAAAACTAATATTCCTTGCTTTCCCTGTCTTTTTCGCCTTTTACGCTTTTTCACAGGAGACTCCGGAACTTCAGGAGAGCCATGAAAACCTGGAAGCCCGGGAAACTGAAACGGCAGAGCAAAGCTCCGCCGGATCGAATTTGAATTCCGAATCGATGGATTCACAATCCGGCGACTTGGAATCTAGCGATTCCGAGTCGCTAGATTCGGAAAATCCTTCTGACGAAGTTGTGATTCCGCCTGCGAAAAGGC
>CAVDRA010000240.1:0-2835 GCA_963611155.1 bacterium
AAACGGGGTTTCGACAAGCTCAACCGCCGTTTTTGAACGCCTATCGGCGCCACTACTATCCCTAAGCCACAGACTACAATATTGCGCCACGGGCGGCGCATAAAGACAGGATGCCGCACACTATCCCTAAACTATGGAAGCAATTGCTATTTTACAAGCGCAAGAGCCTTGGATTTTTCTGTTCCTGCCTGGTAAAAAGCAAGGACATCTGATTCAAAGTGGCTGTCAAGCCGTTTTTTGTAGCTAGATATTTTTGCCACATAATTCAGTGTATGCTGCGGCGTCTTGTTCGCCTTTACCCGGCTTGTTCCGGCATTGTACATTGCAAGAGCAGTAATATCGTTTCCTGCAACATCCATGCAGTATCTCAAATGACTAATGCCGTATTTTGCGCTTGTTTTCGGGTCAAAGAATTCAGCCTCGGTAAGCTTCGGAAATGATGAGCTATTGAGCTGGAATAAGCCCCTGTCAATCGTGCAATTGGAGTTTTTGTTGACAGCATTTGCATTGAAGCGGCTTTCAACATAGGCAAGCGAAAAAGCAAGCGTCGGCGAAATATCGTTTTTATCAGCGTTCTCAAGAATCGCCTGCGCAATCTCGCGGTCGCCTGTCACCCGTGAAAAGAACCATTCTACCGCCGGGCGGGACTGAGGCTGTCTGTACAGAGCCAAAGCCTGATCCTCCTCCGGTGAATAGTCGTCCGAATAGTCCGTTTTGAAAACAGAATCCGAGAAAAAGTCTTCAGTTACAAGAGTTGCTAAATTTGAGAAAGAATTGAATTCCGAGACTTTTTCAGTGCTCTCCAGATTTTTTGAAGGAAGC
Source organism: bacterium (assembly GCA_963611155.1). GTDB lineage: Bacteria > Spirochaetota > Spirochaetia > Treponematales > Treponemataceae > Treponema_D. Next base: position 823 of record CAVDRA010000240.1, read on the forward strand.
AGGAAAACAACAAGCAGACACAAACCCAAAAAAAGTCCGCTAAAGAGAATGGTTCCCTGCAAAGTCCTTTTGCTAAAAGAATTCATAGGCTGAATGTTAGCGAATCAAATTATTTTTAGCAATAGAGATTTTGGAGTTTTTTCTAAAAAACATCACGTTTTCGCGAAAACACATGCAATCTCTAACATTTTTCGCAAACATTGACATCTTTAATTATTCTTATGAAAATTATTTTATCCTGTTAATTCTAGTAACAAGTTAATTCTAGTAACAAGTTAATTCTAGTAACAAGCAATCGAGTCTTCTTTCAGGGACTTTGAGAAAAAGCAATAATGCTGGTGCTTTGCGCTTAGCTCTTCAATAAAGAAATCTTTTTGCGCCTCGGCTTCTTTCGGAATCGCAAAACCGATTACAGAAACACAGTCTTTTATTCTGCGCGCAGCATGCTTCATTGCCGCTATAAACTGCTCAACGCTTGCTTCCTTGTCAAAAACAGGCTCAATAAAAACAAATTCGTTTTTTTCTTCAAGAGCTTTCAGCTCGTCTCTTGTTTTAGCCAGGAATTCCTCGCTGTATTCTTCGGGAGCGTCTTCAACATCGCTCCATTTTACAGGCATTACATTTTTTTCAGAAACAGGATATTCATCGCCGGAAATTTTAAAAAGCTTTCCGCCTTTTACTTCAAACAATCTGTCTAATTTCATAATGAAACAATTTTAGACAAAAAAAAATCTCTACGCAATGGTAGAGATTCCCAAAAGTTTTGAAAAACGACTCTATTCAGTAAGAATCTTGATTACTTCAGCCTTGTCCTGAGTGTTCAGAATTTGAGCGCGCTTTTCTGCGCTCTTGAAAAGAAGGCTTACTTCTGCCAAGAACTGAAGATGAGGTCCAGTCTTGTTAACTGGCGAGAGAGTCATAATAAAAATACGGCAAGGTTCCTGATCCAAAGAATCAAAATCAACCGGATTGTCAGAAATACCGATGCACGCAACCAAATCAGAAACAGTGTCTGTTTTTCCGTGCGGAATTGCGATTCCATGCTTCATGCCTGTTGACATTTTGCGTTCACGGTCAAGAACACATTCGCGAGCGGTAGCTTTATCAGTTACCTTTCCAGCCTTAACTAGAATATCAAGCATCTCATCGATAATTTCTTCTTTTGTCTTACCTTTGAGATGAAGTTCTACAGTGTCAGGTGTTAATACAGTTTTTAAGTCCATAGCTCAAGTGTAAATTCCATTATTAGAAAAGTCAAGTTTTTTTAAGTTAAAAATAAAATAGAATTTTCTAGTCATGTTTTTGTACATTTACGAAGCAAAGTCCTTTTGCTACGCCAGATTGGAGCAGCGGAGTTTTCTAAAAACTCCGTTCTGAACGCGAAGCGGAAGAATGAGCGGATAGCGAACTGCGGAAAGCTGGGCTTGTTTTCCGGCACAAATGCTTTGCTCAAGAAAAACATTTGTGCTCGAGAAAAAGTCCGTACAAAAAGAAAAAATATCTTGCTTTTACAGATTAGAGAAAAAGATTATAATTGCGGACATGACACAAATTGAAAAATTTTTAGCAGACATAAAAAAAATCATGAAGTATGACAGGGCAAACAACGGCGGCCGTTACAGCGGAAAAAGAGCCTGCGCCGAGATTTCAAAGCTTTTTGCGCGCAACAATCCGAATCTTGGAACGCTTGCGACATCTCTTGCGGATTACTGGCTTGAAAACTGCGTTCTGACATCTGAAAATCCCGAGGAAGAGCCGAGTGAAGAAAATATCGGAAAAATCGAGGCTCTTCAATGTTTTGTTGACAATATTGATGACGAAAGCCTGGATCTTCTTTCAGCAGAAGATTTTGAAAATCTAAAGGGATTTGTTGACGAAGCCAGCGAAGAGCTTGACTTGGATGCGCTGCAGAACATGATGGGCATTTTGCTTGACAGAGGCGCGATTTAATTGAATCAAAATATTTTTCCTAAGAATTTTCATCCGCTTGAGGATTATTCAAAGTGTGTTCAG
>CAVDRA010000241.1:0-2792 GCA_963611155.1 bacterium
AAAGAAAACACTTTCTAGGTCAAATTTCGAGTTTGTTGTAAGTTTTACTTATTTGGAGCGAATTTTTCTCCTGCCCAAAATTTTTATTCTTCCCGGATGCAAATTTTTTCAAAAATCCCGCTTTCCGCGGTTTCATTCAAAAACTGCGTTTTTGAACGCTTCGCGTCGCTACAATCGGGGCTAGGCTTTTTCACCTTTTTTGTAAGTTTTATTAAACTCGAAATTCAACTTTTTATCTTGATTCTACGCCTGTTTCAGTCTGCGAAAACAGATACATCAATTCCCATAAGGTTATGAAGAAGGTTGCCAGCCGCGGTAAGTCTACAAAAGGCTGGTTCTACGGATTCAAACTTCAGGGAGTCTGCACCAAAGACGGAACGCTCGTAAAACTTTGCATCAGCCACTAAACTGTATTTATGATGAAAGCTTTCGGCTATTACATCAGCACTGTCTGCTCTTTCTGCGACGGCTTTTGATCTTAGCCCCAACATTCTAAAACATCTTGCTAAAATTATATCAGAAGATTTTGAGAAAAGTTTTTCTTTTGACGAACTAGCTCTTATGCGCTCCGGTATTGTACCGATTTCTTTTACAATTATTTTTATATTTTCATCTGACAGAGAATCTACATAATCAACAACTTTCTTAGTCTGTTCTTTAAAAGATCCAGTTTTTGCAGCCTCCAATATTTTATCTAAAAATTTCTGAAACATAATTTATCCTGCTACTTTAGCAAATAATAGCAGAGTATATCATAATTTCATATAGATAATTCAGATTCAGTTTGCCAATAAAGGAAACGCAAATCCACTCTCAGAATAAAATCAATGCCTCTCTCCGACAGTTTTCTTCTTATTATCCTCTTCCGCCGTTTAACAGCCTGAACAGCGGCGGACAGATTTTTTTAAGCAGAATTCCAGCTCCTGTTCCAAACGCAACAACGAGTACTGAAACTCCAAAATATTCCGCCATGCAAAAGAATGTGTTTGTCATCGGCAAGATTTTCCGCCACAAGGTTTGCATACAATTCAGCAAAAACGGCATATGGATTGCAAAAAGCCAGAACGAAAATCCAGCAAGATATTTTGCAGCCGCGAACGCTTTTTCATTTGCCACGATAACCGCGGAAAATTTCAGCAGAACAAGGCAGGAAACGCCGACCATAAACCAGTATGCGCACGAATATTCACCGTAGAATTTCCAGGTCGCAAGCCACAGGGCAAGAGAAAGCGGAAGCAGCGCCTTCCATTTTATTTTGTCTGTAAATGCAAAAAGGTCAAAATCGTATTCCGCCCAGTAAAGCCCCAATGTATAAAAGAAAAGCGCCTGAGCTGCCACAAAAAACGGCCGCGTGTCCGAAAAATAAAAGAACGAAACCGCGATAAGAACACACACCGGGAATTTACGAGCGGCAAGACGAAGAATCGGAGAAAGCAAAATCATTATAAAAAGGTCTCGCACAAACCACAGCTGCCCGACATATCCGCCGAAAGTGCGGCCTTCCGCCATATTTTCCCAGCCGAAAAACGCATGAAACCAGCCCTTAAAGCCCCACTCTTTCATCGGAACCCAGTTCTTTCGTTCAATCATGTCTGGAAAAACCGCCTGAACTAAAATCTTAACGCCAACGTAAAGAGCAATGTTCAAAACCGGCCACAAAAAATACGGAACCAAAAGAGATTTTGCTTTCTTTTTTAAGAGAACGCCATAGGAATCGTTTTTCATAAACTGCAAGTAAGAAGCAAACATAAAAAAAAGCGGAACGGCACACTTGGCAATTCCGTCTGAAATAAAAATCTGCACCCAGCGTCCAAAAAGTCCGTTTTCGTAAGCGAACGGAGTGTATCCATTTTCTAGCGTGCCTTTTAAAATATTTTCCGCCTTTAAATTATTATGAATAAAAACCACAAGCACAATCAAAAGAAAGCGCAAAGCCGTTATCCGCATTGAAGTTTCAGCCGGAATAATTTTTCTTTCTTGCAAAACGGAATTTTCTGATTTTTCTTTTAGAAACATAAGACTTTCTCCGTAAAAGTGAATTAAAGTTCATCACAAATCAAGAGATAAACTATTTTCCATTTATAACATTTAAATAAACTAAATTCCACTATTAAATGAAAAACAGCAAAAATTCCATAATGATAAAAACATGAATTCTTTTTGGGACAACGTTGCGCAGGAACTTGAATATCTTGGAATGACGAACAAAGCTCTCGCAGAAAAAGTCGGCATCACCGCGTCAAACATCGGCAAGGGGCAAAGGCAAGGCTCAAGCCCGTCTGCGGAAACAGCCGTAAAAATCGCAAAAGTGTTCGGAGTCTCAGTGGAATATCTTGTTACAGGAAAGCAGGAGACGGGCAAAAATTCTCATTATGCCGAAAACGAAAATCAGATCCATCTTTTAAAGAAATATCACGATTTATTAGAAAAATGCGAAAATCTTCCGCCGGAAAAAGTTCAGCTTCTGGCAGAAGTGGCGGAAAATTTTAAGAATTAAGATTAAAAAAAATGAAAATCAAAAAAATCTGTATCAAAATCCGTTTTATAAATCAAGAATACGCTCCACGGTTTTTCTGCCGTCATATTTTTCCGTTTAATTTAACGATTCCATTCTTTCTTTTATCCAGTCCTGCAAAATTCTTTTCTGTTCAAGACGTTTTTTTTGGAGATTGCCATTACATTCACCTTATAAAAGAATCTTCACAAAAATGCATCGGGTTTTAGAATTATTTTATGAACAGTATTTGTAAAGACATTTTCCGTTCTATTCATGAAGGATACTGAATTTATAT
>CAVDRA010000242.1:0-2784 GCA_963611155.1 bacterium
GTATAGATTCCTGCCGTAACCGAGTCGGAATATTCAAGATATTGAATGCCGTCCGCTTCTTTTACGCTCACGCCGGAAACATCATAGCTTTCGATTGTCATGCTGTTGTTGTAGCAGAAGCTGTGCATTGTGATTTTTATGCTTCCAGAAGCCGAGTCAGAAAAACTTACAACAGGCGTAATTTCGTTTCCGTCCGAATCTGTTCCGCAAGAGCCGGTTCCTTTTTCAATAGAGCCGTCGTCGCCGACCAGGTAAACAAAGCTTCCGGCGTATGAGTCGTTGCCCGACCACGCTGCAGATTGCGCAGTTTCCGGAATTGTAATCGTCACATCCCCAATATCCGAATCTTCAGAAATAACGCTCGGGGTAACGTTTTTTATGGATGTCTGAAGCTTCATTGTTACGCGGGTATTTGTCATGTTCGAAACTCCAGAATAATCATCCGCAGTCAAAAGAATTACAACCTCTTCCAGGCTATTGATTCCAAGCTGAACTGTCATGTCAGCCTGTGAAGAATCTTTTGATGCGCAGTATGATTTTTTGTCCGTTCCGTACCAGTAAAGAGTATACGCGCCGGTTCCCGTTTTTTCAGAATAATAATAAAACTGATTATTGCTCATGTTGTTTGTGCTCATGTTCCAGTCGCAGCGCTCATCGTTATAAATGATGAGCGCAGGAGTGAGCGTTGTTCCGCTGGAAGCAGAAATTGTTCCGCTGTATGTGTATCCGTAAACTTCGCTAATATCAAAATCCTGCGCGGCAGAGCCGTCGTCGTCCTGGCTGCACGAAATAAAAGGAGCAGAAAAAAGCACGGCACAAGCCACGCAAACAAGAGAGAAAACAGAACGCACATTCTTAAAAGACTTTTTCATTTTTGTAATAACCTTAAGATTTTTGTTATTGGTTAGCATTTGCTAACACATGCAAGAGTGTACAAATCTGTTTTTCGATTTTCAAGCGATTGCAAGAAAAAAAACGTTTATTGATAAATCTGTCTCATTAATTTGCGCCGGTTGAGCCTGTCGAAACCAAGCGCTAGCGAAAATGCAGGAACCAATCACCGCCACCCCTACCCTGTCAGTTTAAATTCCATAAAAAAGTCGAGTTCCAATTTTTGCATTGTCTCAGGCTTTTTTTTGAACGGGGCAGAGTTTTTTACCGCCAAGAGCGCGGCTTCATTTAAAAGCTCGTGCTGGCAGGGCTGCGTTATTTCCGCAAGCTCAAGCTCGCCCCCAAGCCCGATTACAACGTGAAGTTTTACGCTGCCTTCCAAGCCTGTGGCGCGCGCCTTTAGGGGATAGTTTTTTTTGGACGCAATTCTTTTTAGGGCGTAGGCTTTGTAGGATTCTTCGGCTTTTATCTGCGCGCCTGTTTTCTGCAAGCTCGAAGCAATCCCGCTTTTCTCGCCAAACTTTGCGCTTGAGTCAAAATCATTTTCGTCTGTTTGTGCAACTTCCGCTGCTTCGTCATCTGTGACTTCATCAGTTTGTTTTTCTTTCTGCTCTGACAAAATCTCTTTTTCTTTTGGAGCATAAATCATGTCAGAAGGAGTTTTTATCATGTCCTGTTTTTGAGTTTTTTGAACCGTTTTTTTTTTGCGCTTTACGGTTGTCATTACCGCCACAAAAGTTGAATTGTCTGCATCCGGCGAAGCGTAAAATTCTTTTTTCGGAGTAAAATCCGTGCATAAAAGGCAGGCGGCAAAAAGAATTGCGAGCGTAAGGCAGGCGCTAATCGTCCAGCGTTTCATGAATAATTCCTATTTTTGAAATTCCCGCGTTCTGAACTTTCGTTAAAATCTGCACAACGCGCTCAAATTCAACAGTCCGCTCGCATTCAAGAGAAATCGAAAGGGCTGGATTTTTTAAATAAAGTTCCTTTAGTTTTTCTTCAAGTTCCGAAAGCTGAACAATCTGAGTGTCAAGTTCAATTGAATTTTCGTTCACCGCGATAACTTTCGCTGAATTGTCCTCGTCCGCAGTTTCTGCGGTCTCAGTTTTAGGCAGCTCCAACGGAAGCGACGATTTTTTGAACTGTGTCGAAACCATAAAAAAGATCAGAAGAATAAAAATCACGTCAATCATCGAAGTAATGTTGACCGAAAGCTCTTCTTCCCCGCCTGTGATTTTTTCAAGAAAACTGCTCATTTTTCGCCCTCTTCCTGTTCCTGAATAAAAAGAGCGAGCGCCATCATCCGTTTTTCGCTGATTCTCTTAAAAGTCCTGTAAAAGAAAAGAACCGGAATCGAAATCATCATGCCAAATTCAGTTGTAATCATTGCAACCCAAATTCCGCCCGACAAATCCTGCATGCTAACCGATGCGCCCACGGCAGAAATCTGCTGAAATGCGCCGATAAGACCGACTACCGTTCCTAAAAGCCCGATTGAAGGAGCAACAACCGCGATAAAATTCAAAAACCAGAGTCCGCGGTTCATATCGTAAAAAATAAGCGAAGACTCTTTTTCAAGCTCCTTGATTTTCTGTTTTTGAGGAAGCAAAGCAACTTCCGCGCATTTTTTTTGAATCCGCGTCATAAAACTTCGCTTTTCAACCTTTTTTGAAGAAAGCGCAAAATAAATGCAGCGCTCAATGCACTGGCAGCAGCTAAAGCACATAATAAAAAACAACGCCCAGTTGATTCTTCCGCCCATGTCAACAAATTCAAGAAATTTCATTTTTTATATCCTTTTTTTTAATTTTAGAAAAAAATTCAAATAACCTTCCGCCAAGCCCCCTGATAAATTAAACCTTAGCGAGCCGATTAAGCTTGCGCACCTTTTGT
>CAVDRA010000243.1:0-2756 GCA_963611155.1 bacterium
GACAATGACTCAGCATGCGATTGCAAAATGGTGCGATGCTGACTTGATTGTTTATATTGGCTGCGGCGAGCGCGGAAACGAGATGACGGACGTTCTGACGGAATTTCCGACTTTGATTGACCCGCGTACGGGCCGTTCGCTCATGGAAAGAACAATTTTGATAGCTAACACTTCAAATATGCCTGTGGCGGCCCGGGAAGTTTCGCTTTATTCTGGAATTACGCTTGCTGAGTATTACCGCGACATGGGAATGCATGTGGCAATTATGGCGGATTCTACTTCGCGCTGGGCGGAAGCTCTCCGTGAGCTTTCTGGACGAATGGAGGAAATGCCGGCTGAGGAAGGCTTCCCGGCTTATCTTCCGACTCGGCTTGCTGAATTTTATGAGCGCGCCGGCCGTGTAAAATCTCTTTGCGGGCAGGAAGGCTCTGTTTCTGTAATCGGAGCGGTTTCGCCTCCAGGAGGCGACTTTTCAGAGCCTGTAACTCAGCATACAAAACGTTTTATTCGCTGTTTCTGGGCTTTGGACAGGGAGCTTGCGAACGCAAGACATTATCCTGCAATCGGCTGGATTGAAAGCTATTCTGAATATGCGGATGAAATCAAGGAATGGTGGAAAAAACACGATTCTAGATGGGCTGATGTCCGCTTGAAGGCTCTTGAGCTTTTGAAAAACGAGCAGCGGCTTCAGCAGATTGTCCGTCTGATTGGCCCTGACGCTTTGCCGGATGAGAAAAGAATTATCTTGACAGTGGCGGAAATGATTAAAAACGGATTTTTGCAGCAGAGCGCATTTGATGCGATTGATGTTTACTCGGTTCCTGAAAAGCAGATTGCGATTTTGCTTTTGATAATGGATTATTACAAGCGTTCTCTTGCTGTGATAAAAGCAGGCGCGCCGCTTGTGAAAGTTATTTCGCTTTCTGTAAAGGACGAGATTGTCCGCTTGAAGTCAACTGTTCCGAACGACAAGCTTGAAATGATCAAGGATACTGAACGGCATCTTGATGAGCAGATGAGCGAGCTTGAAAGATATTACAAGGCTAACTGACGGTTCAGAAATCGATTTTGCCTTGCTTGCATTAAGTTTGGGCGGGGCGTTGCGGGGGTGCAGCTCCCGCAGAGTGGGGTATGGAGGCAACGGCGGAAGCGCAGCTGCCAGAGTGCCGACTAGGGGAGAGGCTTCTCCCCCTCTAAAATTGAGGTAAAAATGAAAGGTGTTGAATATAACGGCGTAGATAGCATTGACGGACCAATCATTATTGTAAAGCGCAGCGAAAACATTTTTTACAACGAAATTGTTTATGTCCGCGACCGCAACGGCGATAAAAAGACTGGGCGTGTAATCGACTTGAACGAGAAAACGGCGATTGTCCAGATTTTCGGAAGCACGACAGGACTTGACCTGAAGGAAACTTCTGTTGAATTTTTGGATGAGCCGATGAATTTGCGTGTTGGAGATGGATTGCTTGGGCGTATTTTCAACGGTCTTGGCGAGCCGATTGACGGACTTCCTGAAATAATCTCTTCTGAAAAAATCGATGTGAACGGAATGCCGATTAATCCATATGCGCGTGTTTATCCGCGGGATTTTATCCAGACTGGAATTTCTTCAATTGACGGAATGAATACTTTGATTCGCGGACAGAAGCTTCCAATTTTTTCTGGAAACGGACTTCCACATAATCGCCTTGCAGCCCAGATTATTCGTCAGGCGAAAATTTTGAATTCTGACGAGCAGTTTGTAATGGTTTTTGCCGGAATGGGAATTAAGTACGATCAGGCGCAGTTTTTCAAGAAATCTTTTGAGGAATCGGGCGTTTTGTCGAAAGTCGTAATGTTCCAGTCGCTTGCGGATGCGCCTTCAATCGAAAGAATCATCACTCCACGATGCGCTTTGACGGCTGCTGAATATCTTGCATACAGAAAAAACATGCACGTTCTCGTTGTTATGACGGATATGACAAACTATTGCGAGGCTTTGCGTGAGATTTCAACGACTAGAGGCGAGGTTCCTGGCAGAAAAGGCTATCCTGGATACTTGTACTCTGATCTTGCCGAGCTTTATGAGCGGGCTGGAAAAATAAAAGGCTCGACGGGTTCTATTACCCAGATTCCAATTTTAACGATGCCGAACGATGATATTTCTCATCCTATTCCAGATTTGACCGGATATATCACTGAGGGGCAGATTGTTCTTGACCGTGAGCTTAGCCAAAAAGGTGTTTATCCGCCGGTTTCAGGTTTGCCGTCGCTTTCAAGGCTTATGAAGGACGGAATTGGCGAAGGAATGACGCGCGAGGATCATTCGGCGGTTTCGAGCCAGCTTTTTGCGTCTTATTCAAAAGTAAAGTCAATACGAAATCTTGCCGCGATTATTGGTGAGGAAGAGCTTGGCGAAGTTGACCGGATGTACTTGAAATTCGGAGAGAAGCTCGAGGCGGAATTCTTTACTCAGGGCGAATATGAAAACCGGAGCATTGAGGAGACTCTTGATCTGGGATGGAAGCTTCTAAAAATACTGCCTGAAAATGAGCTTTATAGAATCAAGCCTGAAATGCTGGAAAAATATCTTCCTAAATAAAAATAGCATCTGTGCGGTTTTTGTTTAGTTTTAATTGCTTTGCAGACGAGGCGCGGCTTTGCGCCGAGTTATGCAATTGGAAAGCAAATGCGTTAGGGATTTGAAAGCCCGGCCCGAGCGGAAGCGAAGGAAACGCCCGAAAGAAAAAATATGGCAAAGTTAAATATTGCAC
>CAVDRA010000244.1:0-2688 GCA_963611155.1 bacterium
GACTTGCTCACATAAGAATACTGAAAATGGCGTGGGCTGTGTGATCCTCCTGCCTAAGCTGTGGAAGATTTCTTTTTTAGCTTGCAAAAAAATAGCTGATTTGCTATCATACCAAAGTAGCAACGAAGAGGTTGCAGATAAACTTTTTGATTTTCAGAAGGGTTGTCTGCAGCCTCTTTTTTTTGTTTGAAAGAGCATACGTTTTTTCAGTCGGAAATTCCATGATGTTTTCTAAAATGATGGAAGCGGCCGAAAAATTAGATGCAAGAGTCTGCGTCACTTTGAAAAATTTGTTCAGCTTTTTTCAGAAGTTTTTGATTTCTAGCTTGACGGTTCAGACGCCGATTTTAAAAAACGTTTTTTGATGTTTTGTCTTGAATTTGGAGGTTAATATGTGTGGATTTGTTGGAGCTTTTGATTTGAACAGCGGATCTGAGCCGATTGATAAAGGCTTGAAAGAGCAGCTTAGAAAGCAGGTTCTTGAGATGTCGCGCACAATCCGGCATCGTGGTCCGGACTGGACTGGTGTCTACACTGGCGACAATGCGATTTTGAGCCACGAGCGTCTTGCGATTGTCGATCCTTTTTCAGGCAAGCAGCCTCTTGTTTCTGATGACGGAAAAATAATTCTTGCGGTTAACGGTGAAATCTATAATCATCAGAAAATCCGCGAGGAATTCAGGGGAAAATATAATTTCAAGACTCTTTCAGACTGCGAGGTTATAATCCCGCTTTACAGGGAATATTCAGAGAAAGGAAATTTCGGCGATATGATTGAAAAACTTTCTGGAATTTTCGCTTTCGCGCTTTATGACAGCGAAAAAGACGTTTATCTTGTTGGAAGAGACGAGATCGGTGTTATTCCGCTTTATCAGGGCTGGGATAAAGCTGGAAGATATTTTGTCGCTTCGGAGCTGAAAGCGCTTGAGGGGCATTGCCAGACAATCGAGGAATTTCCGAATGGATGCTATTTTTATTCAAAAGACGAGAAGCCTGTAAGATGGTATAAGCGTGGCTGGGAATCTTATGAAAATGTGAAGGACAATCCGCGCGCGGCAGATGAAAAAGGCGAAGTTATAAATCCGAGTGTTATTGAAAAGGTCAGAAACGGTCTTGAGTCGGCTGTGCGGCAGCAGCTCATGAGCGACGTTCCTTACGGAGTTCTTCTTTCAGGCGGGCTTGACTCTTCAATAATTGCGGCGATCACGCAGAAATATTCAAAAAAGCGTGTCGAATCTGGCTCAACGGAAGCGGCATGGTGGCCTCAGCTTCATTCATTTGCTGTCGGTCTTGAGGGCTCTCCTGATCTTTTGGCGGCGAAAAAGGCGGCTGATTATATCGGAACAATCCATCATGAGATTCATTTTACGATTCAGGAAGCGCTGGATGCTCTTGAGGATGTTATTTATCACATTGAAACTTATGACATTACTACTGTGCGTGCTTCTACTCCGATGTACCTTCTTGCGCGGGCAATAAAGGCGATGGGAATCAAGATGGTTTTGTCGGGCGAGGGAAGCGATGAGCTTTTCGGTGGCTATCTGTATTTTCACAAGGCTCCTGACGCGAAAGAATTTCATGAGGAGCTTGTCAGAAAAATGAGCAAGCTTCATCTTTACGACTGTCTGCGCGCAAACAAGAGTCTTATGGCATGGGGCGTCGAGGGACGGGTCCCATTTTTGGACAAGGAATTTATCGATATTGCGATGGAGCTTAATCCGAGCGACAAGATGAACATCCGGCTTCCTGACGGCAAGCAGCGCATGGAAAAATGGATTTTGAGAAAGGCCTTTGAGGATATGCTTCCTGCTGAAATTTGCTGGAGACAGAAAGAGCAGTTCTCTGACGGTGTTGGCTACAGCTGGATTGATACTTTGAAAGCCATGACGGAGGAAAAGGTTAGCGACGCTGAATTTGCGCGCCGCGAGAACAGGTTCCCGGTAAATACTCCAAAAACAAAGGAAGAATATTACTACCGTGAGATCTACTCGAAGCTTTTCCCTAGCGACAGCGCGGCTAAGGTTGTTCCGCACGAGGCTGGAGTTGCCTGCTCTACTGCGAAGGCTCTTGAGTGGGATGCCGCATGGAAAAACATGGACGAGCCTAGCGGAAGGGCAATTGCAGGGGTTCATGACAGGGCATATAAATAATTCACTGTGACAACGGGAAAGTTTTCAGACGGTTTTCAGCGGTTCGCCTGCTGGAAACCGCTTTTTTTTGCGTTGCTCTTTCGCTGAGCGGATAAAATTATATCAAATCTGGTTATATAAACTGCTCTTAAAAATCTGTAGATTGGTAATATCAAAAGCGGACGGACGCACCGGCTTTTCTGTCCATATAAAAATGTCCGCTTGAAAAATTCTGCCTTTTCTTGCGCGCGCGAAGACGCGGAATTTTTTGGAGGTTTTATGAAAAAGTTATATTCAAAAATATTCAGGCTTGCCGCTTTCGCTTCCTGCTCAGCCCTGTTTTTTTCAGGCTGCTCGCAAAAGCGTAAGCCTCTTCAGATTTATTCTATTATTCACGAGGAGGAAACAGCCGCACTTACAAAACTGTTCTCTGAAACAACTGGAATCCCTGTGCAGTTTCTGCGGGCTTCAACTGGCGAGCTTGTGAACCGTGTCATAGCAGAAAAAGACAATCCCCAGGCAGACATTCTTTTGGGCGGCGCGACAAACTATCATATTC